>JAIRLS010000124.1 GCA_031259205.1 Bacteroidales bacterium
AACGACTTTTTGTGATCGCATGTTTTATAACTATCTAATTATAAGAGACATGTCGACTACGCTGTGTGTTTATTTGCCCTGTTTTCCTCTATTTTGAGGGTAATTTGGGCCAAGTTGGGCTAAGTTTTTGGAAATTTTCCCGCGCGCCTGCAGGAAAATTTCATACCATAAACGGAATCGCCCATTAAATAATAAATACCATGAAAAGGGGCAATGCTTATTTGTTACAAAAAAAAATTGTATCTTTACCGCGTTCATCTAACAAATAAGTTATGACAGAAGGTTCCGATACAATCAATGCGTTGTCCGGCAAGTTAGACCGTTTGTCCGCACGACAGGCGGAAATTTCGAAAGAATTGGCGGTTTTGCGCGAAGAAATCATTCGTATGCAGAAGACAGACGCTGTGGCGGCGGCAGAAGCGGCGGCGCCATTACCAACCGTCGTACCGCCGCAGCCCATACCGCCGCGGCCAGTACCGTCGCAGCCGTTGCCCGCCCCGACAAAACAGGTAAAAAACAATCTTGAAAAATTCATCGGCGAAAACCTCATCAACAAGATCGGCATTGTGATCACCGTGGCAGGAGTGGCCATCGGGGTGAAATTCGCTATTGACCACCAACTCATCAGCCCGTTGACGCGAATCGTGCTTGGATACCTGTTCGGATTGGGATTGCTGGTAATAGCCTATCGCCTGAAGAAAAATTATGCCGGTTTCAGTGCCGTGTTGCTTAGCGGAACTGTGGCCATCCTGTATTTCGTCACATACGCGGCATACGATTTTTATGATTTCATTCCGAAATTACCGGCTTTCGCGTTGATGTTCGCCTTTACCGCTTTCATTTCCCTTGCCGCCGTTCACTACAACCGACAAATCATTGCGCATATCGGGATGGCGGGAGCTTATGCTATCCCTTTCCTGTTGAGCGACGGCTCCGAAAAGGTAGTCACCCTTTTCAGCTATATCGCCGTCATCAATCTGGGGATTCTGGCGCTGTCGTTCAAAAAGCACTGGAAAGCGCTTTATTATGTTGCTTTTCCTCTTACCTGGATTATCTATGCGACATGGTACATCATGAAATTCGACATGGATACTTACTTTGCCGAAGCGCTTGTTTTTTTGGGTATATTTTTCGTTATCTTCTATTTGATGTTTTTAAGTTACAGGTTATTACGGGGAAACAAGTATAATGTGGGAGATATTATTTTATTGCTGTCCAACGCATTTATCTTTTACGGATTCGGTTATTCGACGCTCAACGCCCATGCGGTCGGCGAATCCCTGTTGGGGCTTTTCACTCTGCTCAACGCTTTGATTCATTTTTTGACAGCCCTGTGGCTGTACCGGCAGAAGCAGGCAGACCGGAATGTGTTCTATCTCGTTACAGGGATGGTACTTGTATTCGTCACCATTGCCGCTCCCGTACAATTGGAAGGCAATTGGGTGACGCTTGCGTGGGCCTGCGAAGCAGCACTGCTTTTTTGGACAGGACGCGCCAAAGGAGCGCCCGTGTACGTGAAGATGTCATTTCCCCTAATGATTTTCGCACTGTTCAGCCTCATTCAAGACTGGGCAGGAAGAGGCGACCACATTACGCCCGTTTTCAACGCCGGATGTCTTACTTCTCTGCTCTTGGCGGCTATCTTCGGCAGTATCGTCCTGACGGATAAAAAGCGTCCCGCCGGCACGCTTCGAACAGGATGGGAGAAAATCATCCTGCTTTCGGCGGCCGGTTTCGCTTTGCTAAGTTTATACATGGCTTTCTTTTATGAAATCTATTATTACTGCGAGGATATTTTTTCCGATTCATACAGGGAAATCAACACGGAAGACGGATATGAAATCTTTTTCAACCACAATACCGTTTATTTCAGGAATGTGTGGCTATTGAGCTATTCGCTGTTCTTTTTTGCGGCATGGTCGGCGGTGAATTTCCTGAAGATAAAAAGCAGGACGTTTTCAGCGGTACTGCTTGGTACGAACATATTGACCACCTTCCTTTTCCTGACGGTGGGACTGTATGCCCTGAGTGAACTTCGCGAAAATTATTATGACTTTCCCGACGAATCCTCGCTGTTCAACATAGGCGTCCGCTACATCGCCTTCCTGCCGGCCATCGGAATGTTAGCGGTCATCTTCCGGCAAGGGCATCACCGGACACTGGGGATAAGAAGCCTGTGCATTCCGGTCGAACTTTTCCTGCATCTTTCCGTCCTTTGGCTCGTCAGCAACGAACTCATCCACTGGCTGGATATTGCAGAGGTTCACTCGTACAAACTCGGGCTAAGCATTCTCTGGGGGTGCTATTCGCTGCTACTGATAGCGCTGGGCATCCTGAAAAAGAAAAAATATCTGCGAATCGGCGCTATCTCGCTGTTCGGAATCACCCTTTGCAAATTGTTTCTCTACGACATCAGGGATTTGGATACGATAGCCAAAACCATTGTCTTTGTCGTTTTGGGGATATTGCTGTTACTCATTTCATTCCTTTACAATAAATACAAGCATGTTATTGATGACGAACCTTCAAAACCGGATGCCGATAAGGAGAATACCGGTCATTAGCCTTTTGCTGTGCGGATATGCGGCTGTTCTTTGGGGGCAGCCGGAGGGTTTTGCTTTTCGGCGAAGTATTTCGGGTATTGAAAAACAATGGCACCGCATCCGCCTGCCCGATGACGTCTATTCCAAAACAAACTGCCTTGCAGACATGCGCATATTCGGCTTCACGCCGGAAGGAGATACCATCGAAGCGCCTTACCTGTGGAAATCAACGGAAGACGAAGTCAGGGAAAAGGAAATGGAGTACAGTATGATCAACAAGGTGCATAACGAATACGGCTATTATTTTACTTTCGCACTGCCTTCGTCAGAGCTTATCAATCGGATTGTCCCCAAGTTCAAACAGCAAAATTTTGACTGGACGGTTAGCTTGGAAGGAAGTGAAGATCAAAGAGAATGGTTTGTCGTTGTTGAGGATTATCGCATCTTGTCCATCAGCAATCACCTGACAGATTACCGTTTTACTTCCATCGTTTTTCCCGACGCCCGCTACCGTTATTGGCGGTTGCGGGTGGATACCCGGAAAGAAGCGCCCGAACTGACGGGCGTTTCCATTGCCTTTAGCGAAACCGTTAAGGGAGATAACCGTGCGTATCCGGTCAAAATCATTCGCAACAGGCTCCACCGCGAAAAGCAAACCACCGAACTCTTGCTTGAACTGCCCGGACAAATGATGGTCAATGAAGTCCGGATCAATATCGACGCTTCCGTTGATTATTACCGTCCTGTCGTTGTGAATGCCTTATCGGACAGCGTGCAAACTCCGCAGGGATGGAAAAACGAAATAAGCCGTTTGGCTTCCGGCGTGGTGAGTTCACTGGAAAAGAATGTTTTTCGGTTTTCCGGCACGCCGGCAGACAAGATACAGGTCGTTATCCGAAACGGCGATAACCCTCCGCTGACGGTTGGCTCGGTCGAAGTGAGCGGCAACGTTCCCGACATGGTCGCCAGATTCGATCGAAAAGCCGATTATTTTCTTTATTACGGTAAGCCCGGCGTCCGTGTACCCGAATACGATGTGGAATGGTTTGCGGATAAAATTCTGCCTCAACCGGAATCGCTTTCATTGGGCGACGAAAACTGCATTGCCGCCGATTCGGAAAACGAGGCAGGCAGTTCGCCTCTCTTTGACAACAAACTTTGGATGTGGGCAGTCATGGCTCTTATCATTGCAGTGCTGGGATGGTTTTCGCTGAAAATGCTCGGTAAGTCGTAACCGGAATCCGGTGGTGATGTAAAAAGTATGCTGTCGTAAAAAATTGTCAATCAGGAAGAAATGGCGTATTTTTGCAAAAGTTCGGATAAATCAATCACGGAATCCCACTTGTTTTGCGTTGTGCCGTATGGCAAATCGCAAAGAATCATGTCAATGGATTTGTCAGGAATATCAGGCATTACGTCTAAACAATCACCTTGGATGACTTGGTTGAGGTAATTATCTATTGTTTTTAATTTCCTTTTCATTTTTCAAACAATTTATTGGTTTCAACAAATACTTTTTCAAAATTACTAATGGTTTTACTGTCAATATCATTGACCGAAAAACCACTCTTACTTAATGGGTTTTGGCGAGGTTTCGCCGGCGTGTCGTATCGTGTTGCAGGCACGACGTCGAACGGGGCGAACAGTTGTTTTTCATATTTAAAATATCCCGTAAGGGCTATCATGGCAGCATTGTCTGTTGTGAAACGAAGTTCGGGAAGGAAGATGTTCCATCCGTATTTCCGCGCGGCGGCAGTAACGGCGTTGCGCAGGCCTGAGTTGGCAGCGACGCCGCCGGCAATGGCGACCTCCCGAATACCGGTTTGCTGCGCCGCTTTTTCCAATTTCGTCATCAACACAGACACTATAGTATGTTGAAGGGAAGCACAAAGGTCTGCCCGCCGGCGTTCCGCGAAGGAAGCGTCTTCTTTGCAATGGTCCCGCAAAGTATAGAGGAAAGACGTTTTCAGTCCGCTAAAACTGTAATCCAGTCCTGCCATATTGGGTTTGCTGAAGCGGAAAGCTCCGGCATCGCCCTCTTTGGCGTAACGATCGATGACAGGACCGCCGGGGTAAGGCAGTCCCATCACCTTTGCGCATTTGTCGAAAGCTTCTCCTGCGGCGTCGTCGATGGTTTGCCCGATAATTTCCATTTCCAGACAGTCGTGCATGATGATGATCTGCGTGTGTCCTCCGGAAACCAGCAGGCACAGAAAAGGGAACTTCGGGACGTCCTTCTCCTTGCCGTATTCCTGCAAAAAATTCGACAGGACATGTGCATGTAAATGGTTTACTTCTATCAGTTTCGCGCCGGTGGCCAACGCAAATCCCTTGGCAAAGGAAACGCCCACCAGTAATGACCCCAGTAAGCCCGGTCCGCGAGTAAAGGCAACGGCGTCAATGGCAGTACGAGCTATGCCGCTTTGTTTCAAAGCCGCATCCACTACCGGAACGATGTTCTGCTGGTGCGCCCGCGAAGCCAGTTCGGGGACTACCCCTCCATATTGCCGGTGCACTTCCTGAGAGGCTATCACATTGGACAGCATGTAACCATCGCGTACCACGGCAGCCGAGGTGTCGTCGCAAGAGGATTCAATCCCTAAAACGGTAACGGCCATTTATCAATTTATCAATAGGATATGATTATTTTTCGCAAACTTACGCGGAAATTTTAAGATTTCCAACTGCATGGCATAAAAACTTTTTGGTCGTGGGCTGAATCCGTTGAAATTATTAAGCGGTGTTCAAAAACCGCCCAGAACTTTTGAGTTGGAAGAGGAAAAAGCGGGAAACAAAACCCGTCCGGAACAGTCCACTCCTACCCATAGCGCCTCCCCAAAAGAGGAAGCCTGAGTGGTTAATGCTAAATCATGGGGCGTTAATTTCAGTATTGTTCTTTTACTTTGCGCAGGAAGAGCATTAGCGCTATCCAACATTCGTCGGAGGCGTCGTCTTCCTCCCACAGGGCTTGTGCGCCTTGTCGTCCGGCGCCTGTGGCCGGAAGGAAGCGCGTTAGCAGGTCGTCAGGGACGTTGTGCAGCAGTTCGGCGACGAAAGGGGCTTCTCGCTGGGTGGTAGCCACAAAAAGCAGGCGGTCGAAGCCGGTGAGCCAGTCTGCGACTTTTACGGCGGGGCCGAAATATTCCCCCGGGCTGAAGGCGACTACGCCCGTCACCTGACGGTTGTGGTTGGCTATTTTCATGGCGAGCGACGCCGAAAAGTCGCTGCCCAGCAGGATACATCGTTTGTTGACGGCGATAGCGGCAATATAGTCAATGGCGGCGGTAATGTCTTTTTCACAGTCGAGCATGGGAGCCGGCACGCCGTTTTTCTCCAATTGTTCTTTTACCGTTTCGTTTCTCACAAAATTACTTTCCTTGCCATGGCGGAGGTCAATCGCGAGCGCATTGAATCCCATTTTTTGCAGTTTGGGCGCAATATCGCGATATTCGCCGCGACTGCCGTTTTCGCCATGCAACAGGATGATGAAGGGCGCGTATTTATCCACGCGGTACATGTCGGCGGTGACGGTCAGGCTGTCGGCGGTCATAAAAGTAACTTTTTTCTGGGCAAAGGCAGGCAATGAAACGGCAACAGCCACACACAGGATTTGTAATCGAACAGGGCGCATCATCGTATTATTTTTTTTCCAAAGAATCAACCAGTACAATCACGTGATTGTTTTTTACTTCCACCACTCCGTTCCCCACTTTGTAATAATGTGTTTCCCCGCTGTCCGGCACATCAAATTTCAATTCGCCCGCCGACAGGGTAGAAATAACGGGCGCATGGTTTTTCAGGATTTCAAAAGAGCCTTTGCTTCCGGGGACTTTTACCAGCGACACTTCTCCGGAAAAAACCGTTCTTTGCGGTGTGATCACTTCCAGTAACATGATTTCCTTATTTTGGGGTTAATGTTAATGGGCTTCTTTCAGCAACTGTTCGCCTTTTTGAATAGCGTCTTCAATGGTTCCTACCATGCTGAACGCTGCTTCCGGGTATTTATCGACCTTTCCGTCCATGATCATGTTGAAGCCCTTGATGGCGTCCTGGATGTCCACGAATACGCCCGGTGTCCCGGTGAATTGCGCCGCCATGAAAAACGGTTGCGACAGGAAACGCTGTACGCGGCGGGCGCGGTGTACGATCAGTTTATCCTGTTCCGACAGTTCGTCCATGCCGAGGATGGCGATGATGTCTTGCAGTTCTTTGTAGCGTTGCAACAGTTCTTTTATCCGTTGGGCGGTGTTGTAGTGTTCTTCGCCTACTACTCCAGGGGAGAGGATGCGGGAGGTGGAGTCGAGCGGATCGACGGAGGGGTAGATGCCCAATTCTGCTATTTTCCGGCTTAGCACGGTGGTGGCGTCCAGATGTACGAAGGTGGTGGCGGGCGCCGGGTCGGTCAGGTCGTCGGCGGGTACGTAAATAGCCTCTACCGAGGTGATGGATCCGTTTTTGGTGGAAGTGATGCGTTCCTGCATCAGTCCCATTTCGGTGGCCAGCGTGGGTTGATAACCTACGGCGGAGGGCATTCGCCCCAACAGTGCGGAAACTTCCGATCCGGCTTGCGTGAAACGGAAGATATTGTCCACAAAAAACAGGATGTCGCGTCCTTTTCCCGTGCCGTCGCCGTCGCGGAACGATTCGGCGATGGTCAATCCCGACAGCGCTACATTGGCGCGCGCTCCGGGCGGCTCGTTCATCTGTCCGAATACCAGTGTTGCCTGTGATTCTTTCAGCTGTTCCCTGTCCACTTTCGACAAGTCCCAACCGCCTTCTTCCATGGATTTTTTGAATTCGTCGCCGTATTTGATAACGCCCGATTCAATCATTTCTCGAAGCAGGTCGTTGCCTTCGCGCGTGCGTTCGCCCACGCCGGCGAATACCGACATGCCGGAATATTTCTTGGCGATGTTGTTGATCAGTTCCATGATGATCACCGTTTTGCCCACGCCGGCGCCGCCAAACAGTCCGATTTTACCGCCTTTGGCGTAGGGTTCCAGCAGGTCGATCACTTTGATGCCCGTGTAAAGCACTTCGGTTTGCGTGGTGAGGTTCTCGAACTTGGGCGGGTCGCTGTGTATGCCGTAGCCGTCGCGTTCCACCTGTTCCATGCCGTCGATCGCCTGACCGATGACGTTGAGCAGCCGGCCGCGAACGTTATCGCCCTTGGGCATCCGGATAGAGCCTCCTGCGGCCGTCACTTCCATGCCGCGCTGCAAACCGTCGGTGGAATCCATGGCGATCGTGCGCAAAGTGCTTTCGCCAATATCCTGCTGCACTTCCAGCACAACCACCTGTCCGTCGGGACGCTTCACTTCAAGCGCTTCGTGAATATGCGGCAGATCGTCCGCATATTTTTCAAAACTTACATCCACCACAGGCCCGATGACCTGTATGATCTCTCCTGTAATTTGAGACATAATCACATTCTTTATATTTTAAAAACGCTTCATTATTAAACTGTAAAAATAGGGAACTATTTTCAATTGGCAGCAAAAAATATTGATTTTTTCACCGACTTTTTTTTAATCCCCTTGTTTTAACAACATTATAAATATGGTTTCTGACGACGAAAAACTTATTTCGACAGTTTGGCACGTATTTTGTAGCCTTTGACTACCATTTGAATTAATTTATATTTTAATTTATATTTTTTTTTAGTAATAATTTAAATTTTAAGAAAATGAAAAGACTTAGTTTTTTAGCAGTGACAGCCATCGTGGTAACGATAGGATTCAGCAGTTGTTCCAACGACGATCCGGCGCAGCCGTTAAATGTAGATTGGAACCAGACGGCAACGGTTTACGGTAAGGTGCTGATTGTAGATGATTTCACTAATACTCCTCGTAAATGGACGACAGCGGACAAAGTGAATATCGTGGCAACGGTTGCATATTCCAGTTTGAATCCCCAAGCAAGCGGTACTTATCAAATACCGAGCGATAAGATCACCTATACCCCCTCAACCGGCGAAGTACAGGTAGTTGCTCCTGTCGGCCGCAATGGCACCCAAGTGAATTTAAAACTTTTGAATTTCAAAGGATCAGTGAAACTTAGTGGCGGTACGATTGATGTTATTTGGCAGGGCAGTACCAGAACGGTCTATGATCTGTATCCCGGCGACGTTGCTTATCTGAGCGACAACTGGGAGTTGAAGAGTTCGTATGATTATACTCCAGTAGCAAACAAAGGGGACGAAGCTAATTAATCATAAATTATATCACATGAAGAAAATAATAATATCGTTGGGCTTATGCCTGTGTGCGGGGATTTTTGTCATGGCGCAGGAAATTGAGATCATTGAGACCGTCGAAGCGTCCCCTGTGCTTACCAAACGCGGTATACCCGTTTTGCCTCAGGCAGGCGATTATGCCATTGGCATTTCCGCCGAACCTTTCCTGGGATACCTGGGAAATTTCTTTGGAAAAACGAGCGCTAATACCGCTCCTGAGTTCGGATGGGATGATATCATCGTGTATGGAAAGTATTATTTGCAGGACAACCGCGCTATACGCGCCAAAATAGGCATTAATTACGGTTCGACGCAGGATAAGAATTTTGTACGGGATGATCATCTTATGGCTACCGATCCGTTGCTGGGCGCCGCGGCCACCGTTACGGACATCCGCAAAACGGGAACGCAGGGATTGTATCTGACTGTCGGCTATGAATTTCGCCGCGGGAGAGGACGTCTGCAAGGATTCTACGGAGGCGAAGTCGGCGTCGGTTACGGCAAGACGAACGACACCTACACCTACGGAAACCCGATGACAGACCTGAACCAAAGCCCGACAACCACTACGGGTACGGCTTGGAGTTCAGCATCTGCTCAATCCTCCCGTATGCTTAAAAGCAAGGGCGGACTTTCCTTGGGTCTGGGCGTGGGCGGATTTGCAGGCGTAGAATACTTCTTCACGCCCCAAATATCCCTGGGCGGCGAAGTCGGGTTGAATTTGACTTACGCCACCGCCGGACAAAGTGAAACCACCACCGAATATTTCAATACCGGCACCGGTCAAGTGGAAGAAATTACCAAGAGAAGCGGCAACCCCGGTAAAGAATTTACTTTTGCCACGAAAGGAAGCGGAAGTATATTTTTGTTATTCCATTTTTAAATTTTAATTGTTTTTTATTTTTTCAACGGCGGTTGGCATTTGTGCCAACCGCCGTTGTTGTATATTTTGACCGACCCACGACGCCGTACAAGTTGCATAAGTTGCACAAGTTTTGCAGGCCGAAAGGAACGCCCCTTTTTTGAGAAAAAGGAACGCTATCTTCTTCTACCGACAGGATTTTGTACGACTTGTGCGACTTTGTATTTCTCTGCTTTTTAATTTGCACCGGCTTTTGCGGATGAGATTTTTATTCATTACGGATGAAAGCCGGAATTTTCCGGTTAATTCTTTTATTGAGACGCTATGAAAAACCATTTTTCTGACTTCTACGAAGGGGCGAAGGGGCGAAAGCACGAAAGCACGAAGGCACGAAGGCATGAAGGCATGAAGGCACGAAAGCACGAAGGCACGAAGGCACGAAAGCACGAAAGCACGAAAGCACGAAAGCACGAAAGCACGAATGTAGAGGCGAAAGGCTTTCGCCTGAAAGCCATCTGCTTTGGAGAATGCAGAACGTCCTGAAAGGACGTCACTTTCATAACCGCAGGTCTTTGACCTGCGGAACCCTGTCCGTAGCTTCTTCTGCCTGAAAGGCAGGACTTGTCCTGCCGTTGACTGCGTCGATTTTCAATTCAGGCAGCCGCACTGCTGCGGGAGGCCTCCTTTCCGCCGGTCAGCGACCGGCGGTTATGAAAATCAAGTCCTTCGAGGACTTTTAAGAGGGATAGGGAAGAAAGCGGGAAACAAAACACGAATGGAATAGTCCACTGACCAATAGCACCTCAAAAAAGAATTAACCTACTTTGGAGAATATCTCCAGAAATAAAAAAAAACCACTGCCATCCGGTAAAAATTATCGCAGAATCATACCGAATATAGTATAAATTACCTCGAAGTCGGAGCAAATTACCTCGAAGTCGGAGTAAAGTACCTCGAAGTCGGAGTAAAGTATACCGGAGCCGGAAAACTGCCGATCGCCCCGCGACATGCGGTCTTCGACCAAAAACTGACAGTGATTTGAAATAATGGAGGCTGTTACGGGCGCTTTAACAGCCCTGTTAAGACGGTAGTAACACCTCTGTTAATTCTTTTTCTTACTACAGCCATGCGCCGCTTTCAAATAAACCGCGTGCGTTTTTTTGAATTTTCGCACATGGATATTGAAATCTTTTGTAATTTAGCCGCTGAATTTCTTCTTGGGAGAGATTCATTTTTGTAAGCCTCTTTTTATGGCTTTTGACATTACAAAGACGCTTGCTTTTTTCTATTGGAATCTCACAATTTTAAACCGTACGGGATATAAAAGTTAAATGAAAATGAAATATCTGTTATTTGCTGTTCTCTGTTCTTTATTCACTGTTATGCAGGCATGTTCGGAGAGCGCCTACTATTGTCATGTATCGCCCGTTGGGAACGACAGTTGTCCCGGCACTGAAGCGCAACCCGTTGCTACCCTGCACAAGGCTATGGACATGGCGCGCAATAGCCGGAAGAAGAACGCCGTGATTGTCCTGCATCAGGGAACGCATTATCTCAGACAAACCATTACATTTCATCCCGACGATCCTGCCGTTCGCATCACGGCCTGTGCAGGCGAAAAGGCGACGGTCAGCGGGGCGGCGCTGTTGCAGATTCGGGAGTGGCAGCCCTGCGGGGGCGGTATCATGCAGACAAAAGTCGGAGACAGCCTCATTTTTGACCGGTTGTTCGTGAACGGCGTCATGCAGGTAATGGCGCGTTATCCCGACTACGATTCGACGGCAACGCATTACAACGGCGCTTCCGCAGACGCCATAGCGCCAGAACGGGTGCAGCGCTGGAGCAATCCTGCCGGCGGATTCGTACATGCGCTACACCGCTACGAATGGGGCGGCTATCACTGGCGTATTGCCGGAAAAGACGAGCAGGGCAAACTCATCCTCGAAGGCGGCTACCAAAACAACCGGCTGATGGGAATGCACGACCGGTACCGTTTTGTAGAGAACATCTTCGAAGAACTGGATACGCCGGGCGAATGGTATTTCGACGCTGAAACGCAAACGCTCTATTTCTACCCGCCTGAAGGCATGGACATCGCCACGGCATGCGTGGAAACGCCTCAGCTCGAAGAACTGTTTGTAATGCAGGGAAGCAGTGCATCTCCCGTAACGAAGATTACCATTGAAGGGATAACGCTGACGCATACGCTGCGCACCTTCATGAAAACCCGCGAGCCGCTGTTGCGTAGCGACTGGGCAATATGCAGGGCAGGAGCAGTCCGCATGGACGGGGCGGCGCACTGTTCCGTCAAGGACTGTCATTTCCTCTCGGTGGGAGGCAATGCCGTCTTTTTCAGCAATTACAACCGCGAAAATACGGTATCCGGCTGTCTGATTGAAGATGCGGGGGCAAGCGGCGTCTGTTTCGTCGGCGACCCAAAGGCCGTTCGTTCGCCCCTGTTTGAATACCATCAGTCGCTCCCCCTCGCGGAAATAGACACCCTGCCCGGTCCCGCCGGCGACAACTATCCGGCGCAATGCACCGTGTTCGATAACCTGATGCACGACTTGGGACGGGTGGAAAAACAATCGGCAGGAGTACAGATCTCCATGTCGCAGGACATCACCGTCAGCCACAACACCATTTACAACCTGCCCCGCGCCGGCATCAACATCAGCGAAGGGACGTGGGGCGGGCATGTCATCGAATACAACGAGGTGTTCAACACAGTGCTGGAAACGGGCGATCACGGCTCGTTCAACTCATGGGGACGCGACCGTTACTGGTATCCCGTGCGCGACAGCGTAAAAAGGGTGATGATCCGTATGCCCTCGCTCATTACGGCAGACGCCGTTCATACCGTCATTATCCGCCACAACCGCTTCCGTTGCGACCACGGCTGGGATATCGACCTCGACGACGGATCCAGCAATTACTACATCTACAACAACGTCTGCCTCAACGGGGGACTGAAATTACGCGAAGGTTTTTACCGCAAAGTGGAAAACAACATTATCCTGAACAATTCGTTTCATCCCCATGTATGGTTTGCCGGCAGCGGCGACCTGTTCCGGCACAATATCGTTACCGCGCCGTATTTTCCCGTCAGGGTGAACGATTGGGGTACGGAAGTCGATTACAACCTCTTTCCCAACAAGGCGTCACTGGAAGCGGCACGCGCCGCCGGCACCGATGCACATTCCGTTGCGGGCGATCCCCTTTTCACCGACGCAGCGGCAGGCAATTACAGGGTAAAAGCCGACTCTCCCGCCCTGCTTGTCGGATTTGAAAATTTCGATACGGACAACTTCGGCGCAGTGTCGGAAAAACTCAGGCGAATGGCTGCCAAAATACCCCTCCCGCAGTTGATTGACTTGTCGGATGCTGCCGAAACCGGCGATACACAACAGATATTCATGGCAATGCGCCTGAAAAACGTGGAAACAATCGGCGAACGTTCGGCGGCAGGACTGAGTGAAATATCCGGCGTATGGGTGCTGGAGGTACTGCCTGAAAGCAAATGGCAGAAAATCCTGCAAGCAAATGACGTGATCCTCTCAATCAATGGCAAAAAAATAAATAACGTCAGGGATCTGAAAGAAACGTTTATTTCTGCACGAAAACAAATCAAAATGACCGTCGTTCGCAATCAAAAAGAAATGACTGTCGGAGTGGCGAATCCGGGGCTGTAATTCTTACGGTTTCGCAGGCGGATCAACGCCGTCACCTAAACGTTACAATAATCCGGAAGTGTTGATTACGTAAGCAAAGTGTAACTTACGAACTGTCGCATGTAAACGACGTAATTTTCCGCGTATGTATTCATGTTCATGCATAGAATTTTACCGGACGGCAGTGTCGTTTTCATAATAATTCAAAAAATCGCGCCTGTTTTCAAATTGCCTGTGCATTTTGTGATTTTTTTACGTAAATTTGTCGTTTCTTTAAAAAGCAGGCAATGATCGAAATTTACGGTGCACGCGAGCATAATCTTAAAAATATAGACGTAACCATACCTCGCGACAAATTGACCGTCATCACAGGACTAAGCGGCAGCGGCAAATCGTCGCTGGCATTCGACACCATTTATGCGGAGGGACAACGCCGTTACATCGAAACCTTGTCGTCATACGCAAGGAAGTTCATCGGCAACATGGAACGTCCCGATGTGGACAGGATCACCGGCCTCAGCCCGGTAATTGCCATTGAGCAGAAGACCGTCAGCCGTAACCCGCGCAGCACCGTAGGCACGATTACCGAGATTTACGATTTCCTCCGGTTGCTGTTTGCCCGCGCCGCCGACGCCTACTCCATGAACACCAATGAAAAAATGGTAAAATATACGGACGACCAAATCATCGCGCTGGTAGAGGAACGTTTTGCAGGCCGGCCGGTTTACCTGCTGGCGCCGGTGGTCAAGGGACGCAAAGGCCATTACAGGGAGCTGTTTGAACAGATCCGCAAAAAAGGCTTTCTTCATGTCCGAGTAGACGGAGAAATACTCGGACTGAAACACGGGATGAAGCTGGATCGCTACAAGATTCATTTTATAGAAACCGTAGTGGACAAACTGGTCGTCGGTCATGAAAACCGGAACCGGCTGAAAGCCTCTTTGACGGTTGCCATGAAAGCAGGCAAAGGCACCGTTCTGCTGATAGACAAGGATACTAACGAAAGCCGCTACTACAGCCGAAAACTGATGTGTCCCTCCACAGGGCTTTCGTATGACGAGCCTGCGCCGCACACTTTTTCGTTCAACTCTCCGCAAGGCGCCTGCCCTCATTGCAACGGACTGGGAGAAGTGTCGGAAGTGGACATGAACAAAATCATTCCCGATCCGGAATCAACCATTCGCAAAGGCGGGATCGTGCCGCTCGGACCGGCTAAAAATTCCGTCATTTTCGGTCAGGTGGAAGCGCTGGCCGTCAAGTTCGGATGTACCCTGAACACTCCGTTGAGCGACTTTCCGGAAGAAGCGCTGCAAACAATTCTTTACGGAACGGAAAGCCCCATCAGGGTAAAAAGTCAGCACGGCGGATTCGAATATCATCTGCATTTTGAAGGAATCATCAGTTACCTGATACAGGAACACGAGGAAAATACATCGTTGCGGGTGCAAAACTGGGCAAACCGGTTTATCCGCAAGATCACCTGTCCGCAATGCAAAGGTACGCGGCTAAAACCGGAATCATTGTATTTCCGCCTCCACGACAAAAACATCGCTGAACTTGCGGAAATGGATATCAGCAGCCTGAGCCGCTGGTTTGAAACGGTGGAACAGCATCTTTCCGAAAAACAGCAACGTATCGCACACGAAATTATCAAGGAAATACGCACCCGCATCGGCTTTTTACTGGACGTGGGACTGTATTACCTCTCTCTGAATCTTGGGGCACGCAGTCTTTCGGGCGGTGAGAGCCAGCGGATACGTCTGGCTACGCAAATCGGCTCACAGTTGGTTAACGTCCTGTATATTCTCGACGAACCGAGTATAGGCCTGCACCAGCGCGACAACCGCAGGCTGATACAAGCCTTGCAACGGCTTCGCAACCTCGGCAATTCGGTCATCGTTGTGGAACACGATCGCGAAATGATTCTCTCGGCGGATTATGTGGTGGATATGGGGCCTTACGCAGGACGCAAGGGCGGCGAGGTTATCGCTACGGGCGCCCCCGAAGAAATTATCCGCAGCCATTCGATTACCGGGCAATACCTGAACGGACGGAAATCCATTGATATACCGAAAACCCGCCGGCAAGGAAACGGGAAAATCCTGCAACTGAAAGGCGCATCAGGCAACAACCTGAAAAAAATCAGCGTGGCTTTCCCGTTAGGCAAATTCATCTGCGTGACAGGCGTGTCCGGTAGCGGTAAATCAACGCTGATCAACGAAACGTTACACCCCATCCTGAGCAGGCACTTTTACCGTTCGTTGCAGGAACCGTTGCCCTACAGCGCCATTGAAGGACTGGAACACATCGACAAAGTAATACAGGTAGACCAGTTGCCGCTGGGACGTACGCCGCGTTCAAATCCTGCCACCTACACAGGCGTCTTTTCCGCCATCCGCGACCTTTTTTCGCATACGCCCGAGGCCGTCATTCGCAATTATCGTCCCGGACGTTTCTCTTTCAACGTAAAAGGCGGACGGTGCGACGCATGTGGAGGAGCAGGCGTACAGGCCATCGAGATGAATTTCCTTCCCAGCGTGTACGTGCCCTGTAACGTCTGCAACGGTAAACGTTACAACCGCGAAACACTGGAAATAAAGTATCACGGAAAGAACATCAGCGACGTGCTGGATATGACGGTCAATATGGCGGTAGAGTTTTTTCAGCACCATCCCGCCATTCTTCCGCATTTGCAGGCACTACAGCAAACAGGACTGGGATATGTCAAACTGGGACAGTCATCCGCCACCCTCTCCGGCGGCGAAAGCCAGCGGGTAAAACTTGCGGCGGAACTGGCCAAACGGGATACCGGCAAAACTTTTTACATCCTCGATGAACCTACCACAGGCCTGCATTTCGACGATGTACGCGCCCTGCTTGAGACGCTGCAACGCCTCGTCGATCGCGGCAATACGGTGGTGGTGATCGAACATAACCTCGAAGTGATCAAAGTGACCGACTATATCATCGACATCGGTCCGGAAGGCGGCATGGACGGCGGAAAACTTGTCTGTTGCGGCACGCCGGAAGAAGTTGCCCGTCATAAAAAAAGCTACACGGCGGAATTTCTGCGGCAGGCAGGGCTATAGCAGAAAACACGGAACAATAGTGCATTTAAATGATTGAAAAAAGAACAGGTATGAAAAGTAAAATTTTGCAGGTGATGATCTGTCTGGCGCTTTGCGAAAGCTTGGCAGGACGTACCGTCGAGTTGAACGTGGCGGCGTGCGACACGATCCGTTACCGTTTCCTGTATGTGATAAATACGGCCGGAAACGATACCATAGCCGCCTTCGATTCCCTCTCTTTCGACCGGAAGGAGAACAGCCTGTACTTTAATTGCGAGGACGAACCAACCCTTCGGATTTGTATCGTAACCGACCGGCAGTCTGCTGTAAGCGAATCATTCACTGTCTTTTCGCAGCACACCCTGTTCTACGTATCACTGCAAGACGATATGGTAAACGTTTCGATTGAAAATTTCCAGTATCCGCAAAACGAAGAAAACAAAAGCGCCTATTTTGTCTTTTTACTGATTTTCTTTACCGTCAAATGGTCTATTTCCGCTACTTATATTTTTGTCATGCGGTTGCCCAAACGGCTCTTGAGCGTTGCCGCCGGCACGTTTCTGCTGAGCGCTTTTATCGACTGGTACCTCCCGGTCAACTATTTGTTCCGGCTGCCGATACTGGCGTTTGCCGAATGTGGGCTGTTTCTGACCGCATGGAAAATCCTTCCCCTGAAACACAATATTTTGATGGTATCGGGCGCCAACATTGCCGGTTTCGGACTGATCATTCTCCTCTATCTGCTTTTCATCTTCTGGTAGCGTCCTGTCCGGTGAACTTAACCCACGCTACAACGTTTCCCGCTAAAAACAGGAATCTTCGCCACATTCTGCCCGCCGCCGGAACGCTTTTGGCGGACATGAACCTGTTTGTTTTTCCGGCAGACATAATCATATAATCATCCGAATCTCACCAATCTTACAGGGCTACCGGTGTAAAGTCGAAGTTTGTACTGCCGTCTTTCACTTATCCATATCCCGGCTCAGATGAAACGGAAGATGTTATCCTGCGGACGGGTTTCGACAGGGTTCCGCATTGCTGATCCGAATGTAACCTTCTTCTATAAATTTTGCCGGACATTTTTATTCGTCTGTGTGTAATTGAAAAATTTCATGTACATTTGTGCATGCTAAATTAATAGCAGAAGACGCTGATAAATAAATCGAATTATTAAACGTCAAAAAAAATGATGATGAACGAAAATAAGAACGCGAAAAGATTGCCGTACGGTATATCCGATTTCAAACATATCGTGACAAACAATTACGCGTATGTTGACAAGACGCGGTATATCGAGATGCTGGAGAACGAATCGAATCCCAGTCAATTTTTCATCCGTCCGCGCAAGTTCGGTAAGAGTTTGTTCTTTACAACTCTGCTCTATTATTACGATATCAACGAAGCGGAAAATTTCGACGCTCTGTTCGGCGACTTGTATATCGGCAAACACCCTACCCCGAAACGTAACTCGTATGC
>JAIRLS010000013.1 GCA_031259205.1 Bacteroidales bacterium
TTTTTTTTCCAGCTATTCCTTTTTTTGGAGTACCTGAGTAGTTACGTATTTTTTTCTTTTCCAACTTTTTTCCATTTTTTCTATTCCTTTTTTGAAGTACCTGACATATTTATTTTTTAATTCTTCCTGTTGAGATAATATTAACTGTAACTGTTTATATTCCGAACGTCACGTATTATTTCTTCCACGGCCCAAAGATAAGTATTTTTTTCTTTACATTTTTTCTTTTCCTTCTTTTTGAAGCATCCGAGTAGTTACAATTACGAAAATGTATTCCCATGATGTTAATAACAAGATAATTATACTTGTTTTGAATCTCAAGTAATGGTAGAGGGGAGTGAGGCGGCGTAGTTTGTGTAAAACAGCCTATTTTTTACATCATCACCCATCCGTTTTATTTCGTTTTTAAACCGCCGGTTAAAAAAAACGTGTATATTTGCAGTTTGAATCGGATAAATTATGTCTCACTGGGAAAATTTCAGCAAGGGGTTGATAAAGGAAAACCCTGTATTTGTACTGGTGTTGGGAATGTGCCCTACGCTGGCCACTACCACTTCGGCGCTCAACGGCTTGAGTATGGGATTGGCCACTACCTTCGTGTTGATGCTGTCGAATGTGGTCATATCACTCGTTGCGGGACTGATACCGGATAAGGTGCGCATCCCTGCATACATCGTTATCATCGCATCATTTGTCACCATGGTGGATATGTTGATGGCGGCTTACGTCAATTCGCCCGGGCCTAACGGAGAACCGAGCATTTACGACCAGTTGGGCATTTTTATTCCACTCATCGTAGTCAATTGTATTGTGTTGGGACGTGCCGAAGCGTTTGCTGCCAAAAACAAGGCTTTCGCCTCGCTGCTGGACGGTGCGGGCATCGGGTTGGGATTTGCCTTTGCGCTGACATTGCTGGGATCGGTGCGTGAAATACTCGGCAACGGAACGATATTCGGCCTGCAACTGCTTCCTCCTGCCGTCAAAATCCTCATTTTCGTACTTGCGCCGGGCGCTTTCATTGCGCTGGGTTACTTGATTGCGCTGATCAAACGGGACGTCAAATCATTTTTCCGTATCTTCAAACTGCCGTTTAAATCAAACAAAACCGCTTAGCCTACCGCCATGGAATACATCATCATCTTTATATCCGCCATATTCGTCAATAACATAGTGTTGGCGCAGTTTCTCGGCATTTGTCCGTTCATGGGCGTGTCATCCAGGATAACTACCTCTGCCGGCATGGGCGGCGCGGTAGTGTTTGTGATGACCATTTCAACCATCTTCACTTACCTCATCATGCATTACGTCCTCATCCCGCTGGGCCTCGAATTTTTGCAAACCATCACCTACATACTGGTGATTGCCGCGCTGGTGCAGATGGTGGAAATCATCCTGAAAAAGGTAAGCCCCGCGCTGTATCAGGCTTTGGGAGTGTTTCTCCCGTTGATCACCACCAACTGTACCATTCTGGGCGTAGCGATTCTGGTGATTCAAAAAGACTACAATCTGATGCATAGCGTGGCATTCGCTATTGCCACCGCCGCCGGTTTTGCGCTGGCAATGGTGGTGTTTGCCGGTATCCGCGAACAGCTTGCACTCGTTTCCATCCCCAGGGGAATGAGGGGCGTCCCCATTGCACTGATTACCGCCGGATTGCTTGCCATGGCATTCATGGGATTTGCGGGGATAGTGTAAACGAACATGGCTGATCCGAAAAACAGGTCAATGATACGCTTCACGATGAAAAGCAGAATACGAAAGTCGGCTTGCTGCCTGACGCTGATGATTTTATGGATGCCGGTTTTTCCGCAGACCTATCGCAATCCGGTGATTGACGAAAATGTGCCCGATCCGACCATCATCCGGACAGACGCCGGATTTTACCTCTACTGTACGGAAAGGGCGCGTAACCTGCCCATATACCATTCCGTGGATTTGGTACACTGGCGTTTTGCCGGCAATGCCTTTACGCCGGAAACCCGACCCGATTTCGAGCCGAATGCAGCTATCTGGGCGCCCGACATCAACTATATCAACGGAAAGTATGTGATGTTCTACTGCATGTCGGTGTGGGGTGGCGAATGGACTTGCGGCATCGGAATAGCCACAGCCGACCGGCCGGAAGGCCCTTTCACCGACAGAGGAATGTTGTTCCGCAGCAATGGCATCGGGGTACAAAATTCCATCGATCCCTTTTATATGGAAGACGAAGGGAAAAAATATCTGATATGGGGCAGTTTCCGGGGCATTTACGCCGTTGAACTTTCCGAAGACGGGCTGTCGTTGAAGGAAGGAGCGGAAAAACAACAAATCGCCGGAACAGCTTATGAAGGAACATATATCCACAAACGCGGCAAATATTATTATCTTTTTGCTTCCACAGGAAGTTGCTGCGAAGGGCTGAAAAGCACCTATACTACCGTGGCGGGACGATCGCAAAAACTGCTGGGTCCCTACACGGACAAGCAAGGCCGCTCAATGTCGGACAACTACCACGAAACGGTGATCCGTAAAAATGAAACATTCGTAGGCACAGGCCACAATTCGGAAATCGTGAGCGACGACGCCGGCCATGACTGGATCTTCTACCACGGAGTGAAAACAGCCGACCCGAAAGGGCGACGCTTGTTGATGGACAGGATCACATGGAAGAAAGGATGGCCATCCGTTGCCGGAGGCGTCCCTTCGACAGAAGCCAAAGCGCCGACGTTCAAGTAATTCGTCGCCGGTTTTACGTCCGGTAAACTGTCAAAACCGCGTCCATCTGTGGGGCTTTAAACTTCCTCATCAACAGAAAGCCGGGCTGCATTCCACTGTCGCCGGAAACCTTTCCAAACGGGTCATGGCTGATTACAAATGTTTACGTCTTTTTCGCGTTCTTTCGGCGTCACTTTCAATTCCGTTATTTTCCCGTTTTTGAACTTTCCTTCGACGGTCGTATTATACGGCGCGTGCAACTTAAATTCGCAATCCCAATTTGCCGGAAACGCCGGAAAAAGGTCGATTCGTTTGCCGTCGCATTGCATCACAAGACTTTGTACGCCCTTTGTCAGGATGCCGCCGTGGTCCTGGTCGGGAATCCAGTCGTAGTTTGGTCCCCAGAAAGCAGGGAAACGCGATTCCTTATGTTTGTTCTTTGCCCGTTGAACAAGATGGTTTACCGCCTCGTCCGTCAATCCGAGATACGACGCGAAAACGTCATCCTGCCGCCAACCGAATGCGCCACGATCTCGCCGGTGTTTGAACGCCTCGATTCCCCACTCGACATTCGGCTTTTCGTAAGAGATTAAACGGAACGGGAAAACCGCGTAAAGTTCGGGATTTTCCACGTTTCTGTATTGTTCGAAGCGTTGCGCAGGAGCGAGCATCATTTTGTTGTCCGGCGATTTTGTCAGCGGGAGTTCGGGCAATTTCCGTTTCAGTTCCGACACGAAATTTTTCCTGTCCGCCGTCAGCACATTTTCCGGCAATCGTTCCAATCGCTCTATCACCGCATATATTCCCGACAGTTCCGGCATCGGATTATCGCAATCCCACCATGTTTCTACCGCTTGCGACGGACTCATAAACAGTTTGCCGTTTGCATCGGTCGAATAATGTTCATTAAAGAACGTCAGGATTTCTATGGCCAGCGGGATGGCTTTCGTATTCAGGAAACCGGCGTCTTCGGTATATTCGTAATATTCAAGCGCCATGTGCGCCAGTTCAAGACCGCCGACCCATTCGTATTTGTGATAACCGCTTTTCTGTAATTTATCCTGTCGCGTCTTCCACGATTCCCAGCCGTAAGTTTCAAGAAACACGTCGCCCCAGAAATAAATACATTCGGG
>JAIRLS010000257.1 GCA_031259205.1 Bacteroidales bacterium
TGGCTGGACGACGGCCAACCCATTGCCAACGTTCCCGGATCGGTGCGCGGCGAAGGACACGAAGTGCTGGAACAAACGCGAATAGACGATTACTGGAAAGTCGTCATCAAAAAGCAATAGCGCCTCAAAAAAAGAACGAACCGTTTTTTTTTCGATTTTTTTTCACTGTTGTTCGTCCATATCGAACATTTCTGCTACTTTTGTATCGAAATAAATAAACTGTCATGTTAGATCATATCAGGCTGGAAAACATTCTTTTTTTAGACATCGAAACGGTACCTCAATACCCTGCCTTTGAACAGGCGGACGAAACCGTCCGGCAGTTATGGGAGAAAAAAGCGGCCTTTCTCGTTAAAGACGGAGAAACGCCTGCCGAAATATATCAACAGGCCGGAATTTATGCGGAGTTTGGAAAGATTATCTGCATCTCTGCCGGTTTCCTGTATCCGCAGGGCGGCGAATGGTATTTTCGGATTCGATCCTGCTTTAGCGAAGACGAGGCGGCCTTGCTAAATGATTTTTTAATTTTGCTAACCCGTTTTGAACAGCAATACAACATTCAACTCTGTGCACACAACGGAAAGGAGTTTGATTTTCCCTACATTGCCCGCAGGATACTTATTAACGGACTTCGTTTGCCCAATGTTCTTGATATTGCGGGAAAAAAGCCGTGGGAAGTTGCGTTTCTCGATACAATGGGGTTGTGGTGTTTCGGCGACCGCAAAAACGCCACTTCGCTGAAACTGCTCGCCCATGTTTTCGGTATCCCTTCGCCGAAGGACGATATAGACGGGAGTCAGGTGGCGGATGTCTTCTGGAAGGAAAAGGATCTGGCTCGAATCGTACGCTACTGCGAAAAAGACGTCGCAACGATTGCACAACTGCTGTTGCGCTACAAGGGGCTTCCGCTCATCCCTCCCGACAGGATCGCTTCTTCGACCGTCTTTTAGGCGGCAGCAAAGACCTGACGGCGTTTTTAGTCCGGCATGTTTGTTCTTAGCCGTTCTTCGGTGGTTTTGCCTTTGGCGATGAGCGGTACGCCGTCCGGAAGGGCGCCGTAAATCTGTTCAAAAGCATCCACACAGGAAGGCGAAGAAAAGATAATTTTCCGGAAACGGGCAAGGTCGGGGGGAGCGCCTTCCTCATTCACGACGTTATCGTATATGGGGACGTCAATGATTCGGTTGCCCGTTTTTTGCAAGGCTTCCGAAAGGAAAGGCAAGGCTTTGGCCGAACGGGGAAGCAGTATCCTTTGTTTTGTGACGCCGGCTTGTTCAAAACAGGCTGCCAGTCCTTCTGCGGAAGCTGTGGCAGGCGTCATATCCGGATAAACATGGTATCCGGCCAGTGTCGCCGCGGTAGTTTCCCCTACAGCCGCAAATTTGACGCCGGCCAGCGCCCTTATGTCTACCTGTTGTTCTTTCAGGGCGTCAAAGAAAAAACGGACGGCGTAACGGCTGGTAAAGACCGTCCAGTCGAAAGTGTCGATTTTCCGTATGGCGTTGTACAGCCGGCGGCAGTTTCCGGCGGGCTGTATCTTGATAAGCGGAAGATGAGTGACGGCGTCGGTTCCTGCATAGTCGTCGCTGCATGTTCCGGTGAATAACACCGGTTGGGGGCGCGATTCGAATGCTACCACCTTCCCGATCATCATTAAAATGGGCGTCGGGTAACGCATGACGGTGTGTTGCAGCTCTTTCAGCGTAGAATAAAAGATTTGCCGGTCTGGTAGAGATACGTTGTATGCCAGCGCTGCCGGCAGGTTTTCGTTTTTCCCTTCCGCCAGCAATCGGCGGGCAATATCGGCAATGCAGGCGCCTCCCATATAATAGACCAGCGTGTCGGCTTCCGGAACAGGCGCTTTCAGTCCGGCATGGCCGGTGATGAAGGCAACCGAAGAGGCCAGGCCGCGGTGAGTCAGCGGGATATGCGTGCAGGCCGCCATAGCGATAGCCGACGATATGCCCGGTATCACCTTCACTTCGACCAGACGGCTTTGCAGGAAGTCAATTTCTTCCCTGCCGTGCGCGAAAATCATGGGGTCGCCTCCTTTCAGGCGTACGGTATTTTTTCCGGCGATGGCCGCCTGATATACCATTTCGTTAATTTCCTCCTGACGGAAGCGGTGCGTGTCTTTCCGTTTTCCTGCATAGACCCTTTCCGCCGTATAGCGCGAGAGAAACTGCCGGTCGATCAGGTCATCGTGAAAGATGACGTCAGCAGCGGCCAGGGCTTTGTCGGCGCCGGCGGTCAGCAGGTCGGGGTGACCGGGGCCAAAGCCTGCGATGGTGACCTTGCCGTATGACCTTCGAATGTCTTTTGCGGCGAAGAAGTCGATGAGATCTTTTCTGTCGCTACGTCCCACCACGGCCAGATGCCCCTGGAGGGGATGCGTTTTGAAATCCAGTACGCAGGCTATTCTGGAGGCAAGTCCGAGCCGTTTCAGGGCGCATCCGGCAACGATCAGCGCGTCGATAGCGCCGTTGTCCACCTGTGCGATCCGTTCTTCGACATTTCCCCGTATGCTTACCACTTCCAAGTCGGGTCGCCGTTGCAGTAATTCGGCTTTTCGTGTTGTCGAGCTTGTTCCTACCTTAGCGCCATGGGGCAATTGTTCCAGTGTCAGGTTATTTCTGCTCACCAGCGTGTCCGTTGTGTCGTCGGCTTCCAGCAGCGCCATCAACTCCAGTCCGTGGCGCAGGGGGTAAGGCAGGTCTTTGGCGGAATGTACGGCAACGTCGGCTTCACTGCTCAACAGCGCCTCGTCCGGTTCGCGCGTGAAAAAGTCGGAGGCGACCGCTTCCGTCAAGGGGATATGTTTATTTTTATCCCCATAGGAGAGTACCGGCATGATCCGGTAATCCGTTTCAGGAAAAAAAGAAAACACTTCCCGTACCTGCAAGAGGGAGAGCGGGCTGTCCCTGCATACTACCTTCAGAGGGAATGGCGTCATAACGTTTATTTCAGTTGGATGGAGTAAAGATACCTGTATGTTCCGTTTTCTATCGTCATCAGTTCTTCGTGCGTTCCCTGTTCGATGATTTGTCCGCTTTCCAGTACGCAGATGCAGTCGGCGTGCCGGATGGTCGAGAGCCTGTGGGCGATGATGACGGACGTGCGGCTTGCCGTCAGTTTGGCGAGGGCATCCTGCACTAACCTTTCCGACTCGGTGTCCAGCGCCGACGTTGCCTCGTCAAGAATCAGTATGGGCGGGTTTTTCAGCACGGCGCGCGCGATGGCCAGCCGCTGCCGCTGTCCACCCGACAGCCGCGAGCCTCGATCGCCGATGAAGCTGTGGTATCCGTTGTCAAGTTGGAGGATAAACTCTTCCGCATTGGCGATGCGTGCCGCTTCTTCTACCTGTTCCTGCGTAATGTCGTTCATCCCGAAGGCGATATTGTTGAAGACGGTATCGTTGAACAGGACAGGTTCCTGCGTAACGATACCCATCAGGAGGGTCAGTTCTTCCGTTGAGTATTGCCTGATATCAACGCCGTCAATACGGATGCTGCCCGCCGTCACATCATAAAAACGCGGTATCAGGTCGGCAATGGTTGATTTGCCTGCTCCGGAATGGCCTACCAGCGCGTAGGTCTTGCCTTTGGGGATGGTGAGGTTGATGTGTTCCAGTACCGGCTCCGAAGCGTAGCGGAAAGAAACGTCACAAAATTCGATTGCTTCTCTAAAATCGCCGACAGGCGTCGGATGGGCAGGGACTTCCAGTTGATTGCACTGGTCGAGGATGGCAAAAATCCGTTGTCCCGACGCTATGCCCCGGTTGATGTTGCTGTAAGAGTTGGCCAGATTCTTTGCCGGCGCCAGCAAATTGTAAAACACGGCAAGGTATGCCACAAATCCCGACCAGCTCATGTCCATTTTCCCGTTGAGCATCATTACCGCCGCGTAAAAGATGATACAACAGACGATCACTACTCCCAAAAACTCGGAAACAGGCGTAGCAAGTTCGATACGATTCAGGATACGCTTGTTAAACAGGCGATGCCGGTGGTTGATCGCGTCAAACCGTTCGGTTATATACCGGACGGCGTTAAAGGCCTTGATAATTTTAATGCCGGAAATGGTTTCCTCGAAAATACTCACAATCTGTCCCATGAGATGCTGGCTTTCCTTGGCATGGCTTCTGAGTTTCCTTGCCAGACGGCCGATCAGGAAAGCGGAAACAGGCAAAGCCACCAGCGTAAAGATGGTTAGCCGGTAGGACATGATGAACAAAGCGCACAAACTGATTATGATACTCAACGGATCCCGGAAAATCACCTGAAAAGAATTGACCACGGAGGACTGCACCTCGGTGACGTCGTTGGATATGACGGAAAGGATGTCGCCTTTGCGCCGGCTCTGGAAATAACCGACATTCAGACTGCTTATTTTGTCAAACACCGCTTTCCTGATGTTGAGTACAACGGCAGTCCTCAACGAAGTAAGCGTTCGTTGCGACAGATAGCGAAATGTGTTGGCAAACAGGGAGGCGAAAAAGACAATGCCGATAACAAACAGTACTGCGCCTTTGGCGCCGTGCGCTCCGGCAAACGCCGACAGGTAATAGTAATAGTAATCCTTGAAATACTGAAGCAAGCCTTCGGTCATCACCGGTTCGGACAATGTTTTGCCGTCATAGCCTTCAAAAATAACTTGCAATGCAGGAGCGATCAGCACAAAATTGAGGGTGCCCATAATAGTGGCAAACATCGCAAACGCAACATATTTAGGCCAGTACCGACGGTAAGGTCTGGCAAAATTCAACAAACGTAGAAAATCTTTCATCCGGTAAATGCTTTATTTGACAACCGTAAAATACAGGATAAGAAATTTACAGGGCAATCAAAGTTTTTGGGTTCAAACGAAGTTTACGCAGATGTCATTTTTTACGGTACCTTTACGTTCCCACGTCCCCTCGAAAGGGGTCTTTTTGTCATCAGGATCGGCATTACTGTTATAACTCACTAACATCAAAAATGTCATGATTCCCAAAAATCTCATCATTTTCATGCAAGTGTTGCCTGTATTTTTCATATCCAATTTTTTATTTAAAACTTTGGTGCAAAGATAGGATATTTTTATGAATACCTTAAATTCGCGCGTATTTTGGGTAATTCTTTTATTGAGGCGCTATGAAAAACAATTCTTCCGCCCCCCACGAAGGCACGAAGGCTTTCAGGCGCACGCCGTGCGCCTGAAAGCACGGAAGCCATCCGCTTTGGAGAATGCGGAACGTCCTGTAAGGACTTGATTTTCATAACCGCAGGTCGCTGACCGGCGGAAAGGAGGCATCCCGCAGCAGTACGGCTGCCTGAATTGAAAATTCAGGCAGAAGAAGCTATGGAGAGCGATTCCGCAGGTCGTTGACCTGCGGTTATGAAAGTTGGGGCTGTATCAAAAACCTGAAATCGTCGTCATTGCAGGAGCGAAGTCCGAAGCAATCCATTGGTTTACTGATATTATGGATTGCTTTACACCATTCGCAATGACGAAAAACCGACTTTTGAAACAACCCCTCCGCATTCTCCATAGCGGATGGTTTTCGCGCTTTCAGGCGAAAGCCTTTCGCCTCTACATTCAGGCGCACGCCGTGCGCCTCTACATTCGTGCTTTAGTGGAGGTCAGAAGAATTGTTTTTCATAGCGCCTCAAAAAAAGAATTAACCAAAAAAACGACTATCCCAAAAACCGCCTCTATTTTTGAGATCGCCGCGTATGGTTTTGACATCGTGAATCTTTGACTGTTCAGCTACCTGCCATGCCCTTGACGTCGCATATTTTTTTTCTTTCAAATACATATTTCCATTGCATATCACGATAAAATATCGTATCTTTGCAGAATTAAGTCAAATTAAGAAAAATGAAAGAGATTAATAGATTGAAAAATGTTCTTGCAGAACAAAAGCGTACGGGTAAATGGCTGGCAGAGGTTATGGGAAAGAATGAAGCGACCGTTTCCAGATGGTGTTCCAATGCGGCACAGCCAACTGTAAGAATTTTTGTGCAAATCGCAGAAGTGTTGAATGTGGATGTTAGAGAGTTGTTTGTTTCGACAAAAAAAAGAGTATAAAATAGAAACATCACTGTCACGTCAGCCAAATATTGTCGTATTTCGTCGTAGCGAAACCCGACCCCGTTTCATGGAAAAAGGGAAAGACGAAAGAGCGTAATCTATTGGCAATAGGGCGATCATGGCTTTCGTTAGTGGTCGTTTGCCAGACCGTCTTTTGCAAAGAGGCCGGATTACAGACCGGTTTCGGTCATCCACATTAGCGGGAGCAATACAGAAATTGAGCAGTTCTCCTTTGTCATTGACCGCCCAATGGAGTTTAAAGCCATAGAAGCGGGTTGTTGTGTTTTGCCATATCCTTAAAACACGGTTTCGCCCGATACGTCTCGTCTGTTTTTGCAAACAGTTATTTTTATGGAGTTAATAAAGGATATGTCTGCACATTTACCAAAACAGACCGACTTTAAAAACAGGACAAACGGAATCATGACTTTTCGCTCAAGTTCAACAAAACGGCTGTAAGAAAGCAGACTGGGAGAATTGTTTTGCAAATATTCAACGACATAGTACGGATAAAAATGTTTCAGATTACGAAAACTGCCGCAATGAAAGCAAATCATAATGGTCATCATCTCTGCATCGAACATGGTAAATGAGTGATTTTGATGCCGTTTACCATCATAGGGAAGCATTTGGCGTTTTTGGATTACATTTAAAAATCCCTTGCAAAAATCGTCCGCAATACCATAAATTTATTTATGCCTGTTTTTCTTTTTATGGTATTCATGATAC
>JAIRLS010000258.1 GCA_031259205.1 Bacteroidales bacterium
ACGCATAGAAAACGAGGCCGAATATATACGGACTATTGACGACACGTATGGCTCTCAAATCAGAGAACAGGCAATGATGATCGAAGAAAGTAAGAAGATGATCGAAGAAAGTAAGAAGACGATCGAAAAAAAAGATAAAACGATCAAAGAAAAAGATAAAACGATCAAAGAAAAAGATAAAATTATCAAAGAGCAAGCTAAAAGAATAGCAGAGATGGAACGTCGGAATAGACAGGAATAATCCGGTTGAACAAGTTTGCAGGGAATTTTGCCGTACACTCTCTTCTTCGTGATTACTCGTTTTTCAACGGGGAACGACCGTTTGTGTTCGCCCGGATAATAACAAAGTCAAAAAATCCTCCCTTGTCGTTGAGCACGATATGCAGTTTGAAACCGAAAAACCATCCCATCGTACTCTTCCCTTTCGACGCTATCCCTTTGAATGTCTTATGGCTGTGCTCCCGTTTGATGTGGCAGATACGAACTCCTTATCTTTTTTCCTGATATTTTCAACCTTTTCTTACATCGAACTCACGTTATTTACATTTTCCGCAGTTTACAGGGAATACGGCCGAAGATCTCAATTCAATTCAAATAAAAATTAAACTGCCGATTTTTACACTATCCATCGCGATGATCGGAAGGAGGCCGTTATTTTTTCTTTTTCTTTAATTTCATCCATGCGAAAAGCGCAATGAGGGCAGCGAGCAGCAGGCCTGCCGCGAGCGGCAGGGGACCGGCGGGAGTGTCCGGCGGGCGGTTTTCCGGATGGTTTTCTCCTTTCAGCAGTACCGTATTTCCTTCACTGCGGGACGACTGTCTGATGTTATAGAGGATTTTATTGTAACCGGCCGCTTCCTGCTCGCTGAGTTGTACGGCGATATACCGCTGCATTTTTTCGTTGTTGCAAACAAATTCGGTGCAGGCGGCGCCGTTTTTCCGCGTGTTTTCCGCATGTAACGCGGCGGTGTGCTTGAGTTGTTCTTCGTCGGCTTTCCAGTAGCCTCGCCGGGCGCTTTCGAGCATTACCGCAGTCATGGCCTGATATGTAGCCGGATTGACGCGGTCGAAATAGGCCTGTATTCCCAGTTGCTGTTCGTCCAGCACATACATTCTGTATAAATCGTGGTACAGTTCTCTATCCATATCCGAGGGACGCATGACGTGCCATCCGAAGATGTTCCGGAATATTTCGCCGAACATCTCGGCAGTGGTGGCTTCGCCTTTCATCCGTTCGCGAATGAAGACAGGGTTCAGGATGGTAGCGCGGGCTTCCACCGCCACGGCTTCTTTCAGGCTTTGGATGCGTTTGTTGTTGCGGTTGCGGTAATCTGCCGTCAGGGCGTCGGGTTCTTTTCCCGTCAGGTGTTTCACGGCAAGGGACAGCCCGCCCGTAAATTCGTAAACATGGTCGAGCGACAACGGCCCCCATGTATTGCTTTGGCGCGGCTGTACGATTATATCCGTTTGAGCGAGGGCGGCAGCAAACAGGCCTTTTTGTACTTCGCCCCAATGTTCGTCGTCGCCGTAGGCAGCGCCCATGTTGTTCAGGTATCCGTCGGCAATTTCCTTTTCGCTGTCCCATGCGCCGCTGTTTTCCGTGTACGACAGTATGCCTGTGCTGTATCCGCTGTTGACGGGGCCGAATACCCGCATCACCGACATTTCGCGGGCTTTCCTTGGCGAAACGCCTTCTTCTATCAACCTCTTTTCCTGTAATGAAGTGCCGGTAGACACGTAATTGCGGTAGGTTTCGTCCGAACCGGCGGCAGACGCCAGCCTTACCGCTTCGGTAAGCAGCTTGAGGCAGGATCCGGCAATGTCCCTCAATTGTCCGGACACCTGTACCGCGACGTTGATACGCGGACGTTTCAACTCGGCGGAAGGAATCAGTTTGAGATCCACCACGCGGTTCATATTGTCGCGAACAGGCTCTACGCCGAGCATCCAGAAAGCCTGTGCCAAAGTAGCGCCTTCGGTCGAGATAAACTCCCCTGCCCAGAAGGTATAACTCACTTTACTCGGATATTCCCCGTGTTTGGCCTTGTATTGTTCCAGCGTGGCGGCTGCCAGCCGTTTCCCTTCCTCCCACGAACGGACGCCGGGCATCATTTCGGCATTGACGCCGAACATGTTCCGTCCTGTCGGCAATACGTTGGGATTCAGTACGGGATCGCCTCCCGGTGCAGGCCATACTGCTCCGCCGTTCAACGCACGCACCATCGCCGACAATTCTTCCTGCGGGGAGGCAAGCATCCGTTCCCTGTAGCGCAGCGCGTCGTGCAAATCGGGCGTCAAGCGACCCGTATCCTTCGGAAGTTCTCTAAGCAGGGCGTGAAGCCGTTTTTTGGCAAGAGGCAGGTAATGGTGCGTGACGTAATTGAAATCCTGCAAGGCTTCGGTGGTTATTTTTCCTTCGTCGCGGTCGCGTTTGGCCATGGAATAGGCCAGCGGATCGGCGCCCACGGCAATGACGGTGGTCGAAAGGTCGCGCGGCGCATAGGGTTCGCCCAGATGATACCAGGCGCCAAGCGTTTTTTCGTTGGCTATTTCTTCCGCAAACATGTCTAAACGTTCCAGTTCATCGGTGGTGTAGGGTGTTTCTGGAACGGAATCCAAACCCAGGTCGCGGTGCAACCCCAAACGCATGCTTTCCTGCTTGATGCGCAATCCCAGTGTTCTGTCCGACGTTTGTCCGTCCAGCGCCCGGTGGATGTCGTCCAGCAGGGAGGCGTACTGTTGCCTCATGCCGCTTTCTACGTATGGCGGGGTGAGGTGGGTGACCAGTACGGCGTGTGTACGGCGTTTGGCGATGATGCTTTCCCCGATGTTGCCTGTGGTGTAAAAATAGAAGTGGGGCAGGTCGCCTGTCAGCACGTCGGCCCAGTCATTCTGGGAGAGTGCGACATTCTTTCCGGGAGTGAACTCCAAGTTTCCGTGCGTGCCGAAATGAATCAGCGCGTCGGCGCAAAATCCTTTCCTGACGTACAGGTAAGGCGCCAGATAGCTGTGGGGAGGCGCCACGGGCATGCCATGCACCAGTTTGAACTCGTCGTCGCCGATGGCGGGTCTTGGTTGCGGGAAAAGGAGGATATTGCCGAAACGGACGCAGGCAACCGCTATCTGTGGTTCGCCGTTTTCGTTTTCCGCAGTGAGGAGTTCGCCGGGCGCTTTGCCGTAGCGGGCTACCACTTCCGCGTATTTGGCTTCGGTAAGCGTTTCTCGCGCCCATGTTTCGTATTGCGAAGCGCTTAGCCACACAGGATTAGCCTCGGCCAGATACTGTTCCTGAGCGCCTTTCGCATAAGACCCCAGCACAATACCGTCGCGGAGGACAATGCGTGCAAACTCTTCTTTGGACGAAGGCAGCCCCGTGAGATCGTACCCCTCGTTTTGCAGGCGTTTCAGAAAATTGTAGAGCGACGGAAGCACTTCCATCCCGCTTGCCAGCAGCGCATCTTTGCCCGGCGATTTGAAATAGCACACCGCCACGCGCTTTTCGTGATGGGGCATGTCTCTTAACTTTAAATATTTGACGACATGCCGGACAAAATTGTCGATGCGTTCCTCTTCGGGGACGTAAAGGTAATAACCGTTTTCATGGAAGTTTTGCGTAGCGATAAGCAGCGGCGCGATAGCCCCGTCTATTTCCGGCACCACTATGCGCGTGGTGAGCGACGGGCCGGCGACGGGTCGAACGGGATCCAGCCATTCGTCGTGCGATTGCTGCATGAGCGGGTACGGCGCAAAGACGGGTATGTTCTCCCTGTGCAGCCAGTGCGTGAGCGAATCGTTGCCCAAACGGCTTACCGGCAGGTAAACCACCGCATCGGGATGCAGCCGGCGAAGCATTTCCGCCCGTCTGTCCCGGCTTGAAACAGGATACACGTTGAAACCTGCCCGCGTGAGCCGTGCAATGAGGGTATCCACATGCGCCCTGTTGCCTTCCATAGGGAAAGTAACTCCGGAAATCAGCGCCAGACGGCGTCCGTTTTCGTGATACAGACCTTTTTCTTTCAAATAGGCGGTGAGCGCTTCGCCGGTATTGAAATATTTCCCGTATTCCTGATGGTAGAACATGTCTTTGGGAATAAGGACGGGCGCCTCGTAATCCGTTTCCCTGCTGTCGCCGGCGGCTATCCGGCGCAGGTATCTCAGCGCGTTCCGGTAGTTTTGCCTGCCGGCATTGTTGAAATACTGTTGCAATACATCATGCTGTTCTTTGGAGATGTTCCGATTAACGACAAAATCGGCGCGGGTAAGTACAACGGTAAAAAATACGGTTCCTTTTCCGGCGGCGCGTTCCACCTCTGCCGTTTGTTCCTCCGTGAGATAAAGCCCGCGCGAAAAGCACACCACTGCATCGTATGCCTCGAACGAATGCGCTTCCTCTACCGGCAGGCAGACCACCTTGATGCGGCGGCTGTCGTTGTTCAGGACAATATCTGCCGCCGTGGTCTGAAAAGCGTTTACAATCAGTATTCTGCTCGGCGAAAGCCACAGGCGGTAAGCCGTCGTAAGCAGCGCCGCCACCGCAATGGCTGCACAAACCGTCCACATGACAGACCTTGTATTTCCGGCGAATTTCATAAAGATGGGTTTTATTAACGGATGTATCTGCGCATGACGTTTTTTCGCTACTTTTTGAATTTCAGCAACAGGCTGACATAGACGGAGCGTCCCGGCGAAAGGTGCGAATAATTGACGCCGTAGGGACGGTCGTCCACCTTATCGAAGATGTTATTGACGCCTATTCCCGGTTCGATAGTGAAGTTTTTCAGTCCATCGAAAGTATGATTGGTACTGATGTTCCATATTCCGTAGCCGGGCGCGGATTCATCGACGCCGGCCGTTGTGATGTGTATCCGTTTGCTTTGCAGGCGTCCGTTCAGATTGACGTTCAGCCGGTAATGTTTCCATGCATGGCTGTAGTTAGTGTTGAGGCTACCGGTATGGCGGATGCTTCGTTCCACAGGGCGCCAGCCCATTTCGGCATCTTTGGTGCGGGCGTCGGCATAAGTGTAGTTTCCGCCCAGCGAAAATCCCGCCCCGAAAAAGATATTCACGTTTCCTTCGACGCCTTTCACCACAGCCTGTTCATCATTGGCGTACCTTTTTACCTGTCTGATTTTGCTTACATCGTCGCCGATATAGGGGAAGGCTTCGTCTTTCACTGCCTGCTGTTCGTCCGGCGTCATGTCGGCCATGTTGGTGGTGCGGCTGTTGATCATGTCGTGCAGTTGGTTAGCATAGCCGGTAACGCTTACCGTGAGCCAGTTGTTGTGGTATTCGGCGTTCAGGGAACCGTAGTGACTTTTTTCGGCGCTCAGCCGGTCGTTGCCGACGGTAAGTACGGAGTTGCCGCGCGAGGTGGAGAAAGTGAAGTAGTACAGTTCGTTGATGCCCGGCGCACGAAAGCCCGCCGAATATTGTGCACGAAAGTTGAAATGGTTGGTTTGATACATCAGCGAGGCTTTGGGAGTGATGTTGCTTCCCGCGTTGGCATGGTACATGTAGCGGACGCCCACTACTGCCTGAAAACGTTGCAGGAAACGGATTTCCTCCTGCCCGTAAACCGCCAGCGTATAGACATTTTTATCGACATTGGCGTCGCGGCGGACAAGCGCTTCGGAAAGGTATTCCGCCCCAAAAACGGTTTGGGTATTCTCGGTGAACCGGAACAGGCTTTTCAGATGGGCATTGTAATAATGCTGTCCTTTCCGCCGTTCCTCCTCTCCGGTGATGTGTTCGCCTGTGGAGTCCGTGACGTCCTGTGTAAATATGTAATTGGTGTTGTAATTGTCGTTTTGCAGATCAAGTTGGATGTGCGACCGTTCGTTGAGGTTATATTTTACGCCGGCGCCAAGGTTGTAGGCGTCATATCCGAGGTTGTAGGAGTATGCCGGGACGATGCGTTTGACCAGCCGGTTGTAGTAGCCGCCTTCGGCATAGAAGGAGAGCGCGTCGGAGGGCGTCAGTGTGAAGCGCTGGTTGATGACGTTGGAACGGAAACGGTCGGACGACATGGCGAAAATTTCGTCCCCCGCTTCATTGAAATGGTTGAGTATCCATCCGTCGGACTGTTGGCGGATGTAGGAAGTGTAAGAGCCGAATTTCGGGGTGGAGACATCCACATTGGCGCCTTCGAAAAACTGCCCGTATCCGTCACTTTTGGTAGCGGAGGAAATGGTGAGCAGGTTGTCCGGCTCGTCGGTGATAATGTTGATGACGCCGGAAATGGCGTCGCTTCCGTAGAGCGCCGAACCTGCCCCCTTCAGTATCTCTATCCTTTTGACGCGAGTCATGTCGATGCGCGAAATATCAACGTTGTATTCCGTATCGCCCGTCAGCTTCTTCCCGTTGATCAAAACGAGCACATATTTGTTGGAAAGTCCGTTCATCATCAGGTTGGAACCTCTGGCATTGTTAAGGAAGGAAAGCGACGGCGCCAGCATGGTCATCGCTTGTTGAAAGTCCGTAATGCCGGCTTTCCTGATGTTGGCCGACGTAATTACTTCCACCGGAACAGGCGTTTCTTTCAAACGGTGTTGCGTACCGGTGCCCGTGATGACCACCGGATCCAAAACGACGCCGGCTTCTGTCTGTTCTTCCGTTTCTTGCCCGTACAGGCTCATCATGCTTGCTCCCATTAAGGGAATTATTAAAAATCTTATCTTCATCGTATTCAATCTAATGTGTATATGTTATTACTTTTTTGAAAAAAAGTGTTACCGGCAGCAAAGGTAATTCATTCATATAAATAAGGAGAAAAATTTAACATTTTTTTGTTTTTTTTTGCAAACTTAAGATTGTCCCTGTTTTACAGACAGGAATCCCGTTGCGGTTTGGCTTTGAAAAAAGATAGTAGAATCCCGATAAAAAGATGTATTTTTGCATGTTTAATTTGAATATGAAGATTACATTATGGAGTTGATATCTAAGCGATTGTCCGGTCTTTCGGAGTCGCAAACCATGGCAATGAATCAGAAAAGTCAGGATTTGCAGGCGCAAGGCGTTGATGTGGTAAATCTCAGTGTTGGCGAACCTGACTTTTTCACGCCCGACCATGTTAAAGAAGCCGCCAAAGAAGCGGTGGACAAGAATTTTTCGTTCTACTCTCCCGGCGACGGTTATATGGATTTGCGCAAAGCCATTGCCGCCAAACTGCAAGAGGAGAACAGGCTGGACTTTTCCCCCCGGCAGATCATCGTGTGCAACGGCGCCAAACATGCTTTGGCCAATGTGGTGATGTCTGTGGTGGACGAAGGCGACGAGGTGATTGTACCGGCGCCCTATTGGGTTACCTATGTAGAATTAGTGAAACTTGCCGGTGGCGTTAATGTAGTGTTGCCCACTACTTTAGCCGGTAATTACAAAGTGACGCCTGCCCAATTGGAGGCAGTCATCACCCCCAAAACAAAGGCTTTCATGCTTTGTTCTCCTTCCAACCCTACCGGAAGCGTTTATTCCGGGGACGAACTGAAAGCGCTGGCGGACGTCATCGCACGGCACCCGCGCATCGTCATTATTGCCGACGAAATTTACGAACACATCCGCTTTGAGGGGAGCCATGAAAGCATTGCACAGTTCGAAACCGTGAAAGACCGCACGGTTGTTATCAACGGCGTGTCCAAATGTTTTGCCATGACGGGTTACCGCATCGGCTATCTGGCCGCGCCTCTTCCAATCGCCAAAGCCTGTTCAAAACTCCAAAGTCAGTTTACCTCCGGCCCTTCTTCGATTGCTCAAAGAGCTGCACTGAAAGCGCTCACCGTTAAAACCGGCTTCACCGAAGAAATGAAAAAAACATTCAAACGCCGTCGCGACTTGGTGCTGAAACATTTGGCGGAAATACCGGGGCTGAAATTCAGCATCCCGCAAGGCGCCTTCTATGTGTTTCCCGACGTCAGCTACTATTTCGGCAAAAGCGACGGCGAAACAACCGTCAAAAGCAGCGCGGATGTAAGCCTCTACCTGCTGGGCAAAGCCTTCACGGCGACAGTCCCCGGCGACGGTTTCGGCGAACCCGACTGTATCCGCATATCCTATGCCACTTCAGACGAGAAACTTTCCAAAGCAATGGCTGCCATGAAAGCGGCATTTGCCAAGCTGAAATAACCATCATCCATGGACGACCGTTACACTCAACGCGGCGTTTCAGCCGCCAAAGAAGACGTACATCAGGCCATCAGGAATATCGACAAGGGATTGTATCCCAAAGCCTTTTGTAAAGTATTGCCCGATGTGTTCGGCGGCAATCCCGCCTACTGTAACATCATGCATGCCGACGGCGCCGGTACCAAATCGGCGCTGGCATACATGTACTGGCGCGAAACAGGCGACTTGTCCGTGTGGAAAGGCATTGCGCAAGACGCTTTGGTCATGAACACCGACGACCTGCTGTGCGTGGGAGCCACCGACAACATTCTCGTATCGTCCACCATTGGCCGCAACAAACGCTTGATTCCCGGCGAAGTGATTGCCGCCGTCATCAATGGAACGGAAGACCTCATCGAACAGATGCGCAGCTACGGAATGAATATTCGTTTGTCGGGAGGCGAAACGGCCGATGCAGGCGATCTGGTGCGCACCATCATCGTCGATTCGACCGTTGCTTGCCGGATGCGGCGTAGCGACGTGATCAACAACGAAAACATACAGGACGGCGATGTGATTATAGGTCTTTCTTCTTCGGGAAAAGCCGCTTACGAAAACGGCTACAACGGCGGAATGGGGAGCAATGGGCTTACTTCCGCACGGCATGACGTATTCGCCCGATATTTGGCCGACAAATATCCCGAAAGCTACGATCACGGCATCGACCGGCAGTTGGTGTATACCGGCAGTTACCGGCTTACCGACGCCATTGAGGAACTGGGCGTCGACGCGGGTAAACTGGTTCTTTCGCCCACACGCACCTATGTTCCCGTACTGAGGCAGCTTCTTTCGTCGATGCGGCCTGTGATCCACGGATTGATTCACTGTTCGGGGGGCGGACAGACAAAAATCCTCCATTTTGCAGATCATCTTCACATCATCAAAGACAACCTGTTTGATACGCCGCCGCTGTTTCGCATCATCCGGCAGCTGTCGGGAACGGCATGGCAGGAAATGTACCGCGTGTACAACATGGGGCACCGCATGGAGGTATATCTTCCGGGGCAACACGCCGCGCAGGTAATCCAAATAGCCGCCACTTACGGCGTCGAGGCGAAAATCGTCGGTCGGTGCGAAGCCTCAAATACCAAAAAACTGACCATCGAAAGCCCTCACGGAAAATTCGAATATTACGGCTAAAACGAGAGAGAGAGAGACAAAAAATTACGTGCGCAAAGTCATCCCTTGGGAATCCCGAATTGAACGAACCGAAAGAGTTTGTTGCGTGGACGGGCGCTATTCAGGCGCAGGAGTGCGGCAGATAGCGGCGGAAAATATCCGCTGGATATTGCAATTGTCCAAAGTTGCTTTGATGAAAATGAGGAACGATGCACGATAGCGCATCTCACAATAATGATACCGTGCAAAGCATAAATATAACGCATTAGCAAATGTGATTTTTTGGCGTACATTTGCGTAAAACTCTGCCATATTGTCAGATTATTGATTCTGGCTAACATTTTGAAGTAATAAAAATCAAAATACAGAAAAGAAAGATGAATTTAAATCAATTTACTATAAAATCGCAGGAAGTCGTACAGAAGGCTTTCCTGATAGCGCAGGAGAACAGTCATCAGGCGGTAGAAACGGGGCATCTGCTGAAAGCCCTTTTCGAGGAAAGCGAAGACGTTGTTTCTTTCCTGCTGAAGAAGTTGAACGCCAATACCGCTCGCATACAGAGCGCGGCAGAGAGCATCGTAGCCTCCTATCCGAAGGTATCGGGCGGGGAGGCGTACCTGTCGAAGGCAACGTCGGACGTATTGCAGAAAGCCGTTGCACTCTCAAAGAAAGCCAACGACCAGTTTGTGTCGGTGGAGTATCTCCTTGCCGGATTAGTCGAGGGCAACGACGCTATTGCACAGTTGCTGAAAGACGGCGGCGTATCTCAAAAATCGCTGGAAAAAGCCATTGTCGAGTTGCGCAAAGGCGAAAAAGTGAACAGTCAGACGGCAGAAGCGACTTTCGACTCGCTGAACCGCTACGCCATCAACCTGAACGACCGTGCGCGTGAAGGAAAACTCGACCCCGTCATCGGACGCGACGAAGAGATACGGCGCGTGCTGCAAATCCTTTCCCGACGGACAAAAAACAACCCTATCCTTGTGGGAGAACCGGGCGTAGGCAAAACCGCCATCGCCGAAGGGCTGGCACATCGCATCATCAACGGCGACGTGCCGGAAAACCTGAAAAGCAAACAGGTGTTTTCACTCGACATGGGAGCGCTCATCGCCGGCGCCAAGTACAAGGGCGAATTTGAGGAACGCCTGAAAGCCGTAGTAAAAGAGGTAATTGCTTCCGAAGGAGAAGTGGTGCTTTTTATCGACGAAATACATACCCTTGTGGGGGCGGGACGCAGCGACGGTGCAATGGACGCCGCCAACATCCTGAAGCCCGCTTTGGCTCGCGGCGAGTTGCGTGCCATCGGCGCTACCACGCTGGACGAATACCAAAAATACTTTGAAAAGGACAAGGCGCTCGAACGACGTTTCCAAATGGTGCCGGTGGACGAACCTGACATGCTGAGCGCCATATCCATCCTGCGCGGCATTAAGGAACGCTACGAAACGCATCATCAGGTGCGCATCCGCGACGAGGCCATCATCTCGGCGGTGGAACTCTCGCAACGCTACATATCCGACCGTTTTCTGCCCGACAAAGCCATCGACCTGATGGACGAAGCGGCTTCCAAACTGCGAATGGAGATGGACTCCGTGCCGGAAGAATTGGACACGCTCGAACGACGTATCCGGCAGTTGGAAATCGAACGGGAAGCCATTAAGCGTGAAGGCGACGAACCGAAAATCCGGCAATTGAACGCACAACTGAGCGACCTCAACGAAGAACGTACCCGTTTTCGCGCCAAATGGCAAAGCGAACGCGACGTTATCAACAAAATACAGAAAATCAAAAAACATATCGAAGACCTGAAAACGGAAGCGCAGCAAGCCGAACGCGCCGGCGACTACGGGCGCGTGGCCGAATTGCGCTACGGGAAAATCAAGGAAGCCGAAGCGGAAATGAACGCGCTCAACGGACAGTTGCATGAACAGCAGTCGGAAACGGCATACATCAAGGAAGAAGTAACTTCGGACGACATCGCCGAAGTAGTCGCCCGCTGGACGGGTATCCCCGTGTCGCGCATGTTGCAAAGCGAGCGCGAGAAACTGCTTTCCCTCGAAAACGAACTGCACCGCCGCGTGGTGGGACAGCAGGAAGGCATCGCTGTAGTGGCGGACGCCGTGCGACGCAACCGTGCAGGACTGAGCGACGCCAAACGCCCCATCGGTTCGTTCATCTTCATGGGAACGACGGGCGTCGGTAAAACGGAACTGGCAAGGGCGCTGGCTGAATTTCTGTTCAACGACGAAAACATGATGACGCGCATTGACATGTCCGAATATCAGGAACGGCACTCCGTGTCGCGGCTGGTGGGAGCGCCTCCGGGATACGTAGGTTACGACGAAGGCGGGCAACTCACCGAAGCGGTACGACACAAACCCTACTCGGTAGTGCTGCTCGACGAAATAGAAAAGGCGCACCCCGACGTATTCAACATCCTGCTGCAAGTACTCGACGACGGACGGCTGACCGACAACAAAGGACGAACGGTGAACTTCAAGAACACCATTATCATCATGACTTCCAACATCGGTTCGCACCTGATCATGGAGAAACTCGACGGACTGACCGACAGCAACCGCGAAGAAATACTCGAACAGACGCGCGTCGAAGCGCTCGAACTGCTGAAACAGACCATCCGTCCGGAATTTATCAATCGAGTGGATGAAATCGTGGTGTTCAAGCCTTTACGCAGAGAAGAGATCCGCGAAGTGGTGAGCCTGCAACTCAACCAACTGAAAAAGATGCTGCAAGCGCAGGGAATAGTCCTCGAAATCACCGATGCGGCAACGGACTGGCTCGCCGTCGCAGGCTACGATCCGCATTTTGGCGCACGCCCGGTGAAGCGCGTCATCCAGAAGCATCTGCTCAACGAACTGTCCAAACGCATACTGGGAGGCAACGTCCGAACGGATCAACCGATACGGGTGGACGCCGACGAAAACGGACCGGTGTTTGCGAATTGACGACAACATCCCTGTTAGTGTCGGGGCAACGCTTAATCGTCATTGCGGGAGCATAGCGACGAAAAAATCCGGATTTTGTTGTCTTTACTGCGTGCGGCGCGATTTTGTGAAATGATTTTTCCGGATGGCCTCGTCCCTTGCAAGGGTCATGCCTTTCGGCGAATTTGAAATGACTGCCGAAAACAGGAACGGTTTATTTCGCGTCTTCTTTCTTTCCGCCTCCGATATAGGCATGGACGGAAACGCTGAAAAAGCCGGCTTTGTTTTTGCCTCCGTCTTTTCCTGCCATATTGAAGGCAAGCGTCAGTCGGAAATGACGGATATCGAAACCTGCTCTCAACAGCCCGCCGAAATTGGTTTTCTCGGATATGTTACCGGTGCCTGTTTCTCTTACCGCTGCTTCCACAGCGGAAATTCTGTAAATGCCCGCGCCTGCGCCTACGAAAGGTCTGAAATTTTTCGTAAGAAGGTAAAAATCGCCGGTGGCAAGGTATGAGTTGATGTGCTGCGCTTTAGCATCAACTGTGTTTCCCGCTTCATTGAATTTTTTCATAATGAAGTCCATTTCCCACTTCAAACCGGCGTTGATTCTCTCCGTGACGGCATATTTCGGTTCGAGGCTGATCAGCAATCCGCCTCCGTTGTTGGGGATGGCGTATCCTGTCCCCGCGTCCATACGGATTCTTTTGTGTGTTGTTTGCGAGTTCGCATTTACAGCGAAGAAACTTAAGCAAATGATGATGATAAATGATTTTTTCATTTTATAGTTCATTTATGTTTATATGATATTTAACATTTTTACGGTAGCCTGAATCGCTGAAATGGTTTGGTCGGGGTCGAGGCCTCGTGTTTTAAATTCCCGGCGGTTTGCGGTTTCCCATGTGATGACCGTTTCCACCAGAGCGTCTGTCCGGCCTCCGGGTGGAATGGTTACCACATAGTCGGTAAGTTTCGGCAAAGGGCGGTGGAGCGGAGCGTAGATTTTTCGCAAGGCGTTCATGAAAGCGTCGTACTGCCCGTCGCCGGAGGAGGTTTCTTCGTAACGGACGCCGTCTACTTCGAGGCAGAGGGTAGCCGACGATTTAAGTCCTTCGGCTACATTGAGCGAGTAATTGCGAACTTTGATACGGTGCTCGGAATCTTCGTTTTGCAGCACATCCGAGATGATGTAGGGCAAGTCTTCGGAGGTGACGTTTTCCTTGCGGTCGCTCAGTTCGATGACGCGATCGGTAACCCGTCGCATGGCTTCCGGATCAAGACGGATGCCCAACTCTTCGAGATTTTTAAGGATATTCGACTTGCCGGAAGTCTTTCCAAGCGCGTACTTGCGGACACGGCCGAAACGTTCGGGCAGCAAATCGTTGAAATACAGGCGGTCTTTGTTGTCGCCGTCGGCGTGTATGCCGCTGGCCTGCGTAAAGACATTTTCGCCTACCACAGGTTTGTTGGCGGGTATCCGTATGCCCGAAAAAGTTTCTACCATTTTGCTGACGATGGTCAATTTTTCTTCATTTACCTGCATTTCTGCCTCCGTGTGGTCTTTCAGTACGGCAACAATGCTTGCCAACGGCGTGTTGCCTGCCCTTTCGCCCAATCCGTTGACGGTTGCATGGACGCCCCGTATGCCTGCTTTTACGGCTGCCAGGGAGTTGGCCACGGCAAGGTCATAGTCGTTGTGGGCGTGAAAATCGAAATGAATCTCCGGATATCGTCCGCATACTTCTTCGCAGTAGCGGAACGTGTCGCCCGGGGTCAGGACGCCCAGCGTATCGGGTAGCATAATGCGCTGCAAAGGGAGATCTTTCATGTTGTCCAGCAGGAACGAAACGTAGTCCTTTGAATGTTTCATGCCGTTGCTCCAGTCTTCCAGATAGAGATTGGCTTTCATGCCCAAATGTGTGAGCGTTTCTACCGTTTGGCGGATGTCGGTAATGTGTTCCTGTGGCGTTTTGCGTAATTGCTTGGTCAGGTGTTTCAGAGATCCTTTGCTCAACAGGTTGACGGTTTGTGCGCCGGCTTCACGTACCCACCGGAGGGATTGTGCGCCGTCGATAAAGGCCAGCACTTCCACTTGTGATAACCGTCCGGTACGGCTTGCCCACTCGGCGATGCGCTTGACGGCTTCCATCTCTCCCGCCGAAACTCTGGCAGAGGCCACTTCGATACAGTCCACCTTAACTTCTTCAAGCAACAAGCGTGAAATGTGCAATTTTTCGCTTGCCGTGTAAGCTACGCCGGAGGTTTGTTCTCCGTCGCGCAGGGTAGTATCTATGATTCTAATTTTCATTTACGTTTTGCAAACCCTCCTCGGCATTCGGCGTGGTCCCTGTAGGGCATGATCCTACGACCCCCTGATTATGAGTCAGGTGCTCTGACCAACTGAGCTAAGGGACCTGATTTATTTTGAAATTGGACGGCAAAGTTACATCTTTGCAAAAAAAATAACAAATTTTATTCTTTTATTTTATGTTACATTCCGGTTTTGTCGCCCGACTGAGAGAGCAAAATATTATGAACAAGCCGATTAAAAATATTATTTTTGATCTTGGCAATGTGCTTATTGCCATCGATCCCGAACTGACGCTTGCGCATTTCAGGGAATTGGGGGTCGCCGATTTTGACCGCCTGTACACTCTTATCCGTCAGGCAGACCTTTTCAATCGACTGGAAACCGGCAAGATTACCGTTCCTGCTTTCAGGGAGGCTATTCGCCGTCATGCGGGTCTTCCTCTTACCGACCGGCAGATTGACGATGCGTGGTGCGCCATGCTGCTTGATTTTCCCGACGAAAATATCACGTTGCTCTGCCGGTTGCGCAACCGCTACCGGCTTTTCCTGTTCAGCAATACCAACCGGATACATATAGATTATTACCTGAACAGGCTGGAAAGGGAAAAGGGCAGTCCGCTGTTGCCCGATTTATTCGACCATACTTTTTATTCGCATGAGATAGGTTTTCGCAAGCCGGACAGGGAGGCGTTCCGGTATGTGCTGGAATACGCCGGCCTCAAACCTGCCGAGACGCTTTTCATAGACGATTTGGAGCACAATGTCACAGGAGCGCGCAGCGTCGGCATCCAAGCCTGCCGGTTCACGAAAAACGACCGGTTGACGGACTGGTTCGTGTGAAACTTAATAAAGCCGGTCTGTCCGGATTTTCAAATATTTGTTTACGGCAAAACAGGTGGAGATCCAGTTGAGCGTGATGCCCAGCACGAAAACGATCAGGAACAGGCTGCCGACAATTTGCATGTCCTGTACGCTGATGATGTTTTCCATCTGACCTTGTATCCAGTAAAGGGTTGCTATCAACATTCCTACGGCTATAAAGGCGCTGCATATCCCGTGAAAGGTGCTCCTCCACAGGAAGGGACGCCGGATAAAGCGGTTGGTAGCGCCCACTAACTGCATGGTCCGGATTGACATCCGGCGGGCATAGACGGACAGGCGTATGGTATTATTGATAAGCGCAACGGAAACGATAAACAGCAAAACGCTGAAAGCAAAAACAAACAGGCTTATTTTCCGCATATTATCATTGATCGCATGGATCATTGTCCGTTGATAGGATACTTCTTTTACGCCCGGATATTTCAACAGTTGCTGTTCAATTTTCCGAAGGCTGTCGTTGTTGGCATAGCGGGCGTCCAGTTTCAGGTCGATGGACGCCAGCAAAGGGTTGTAACCCAGAAATCCGATGAAATCTTCGCCAAATTCTTCGGAAAAATCCTCGGCGGCGTCCTCTTTGGTGATGTACTTTGAGGAACGCACATAGACGGCCGCATCCAGCGTCTTCTGAAGTTGATAGATGTCGGCTTCCTTCATCTGGTCTTTCAGGAAGACCGAAAAACCGACGTTTTCCATTACATACTTGCTGATGCGGTGCGTGGTCAGCAAAAGAATGCCGATAGTGCCCAACAGACACAATACTAACGAAATACTGATGATAGAAGTAACATACGAGTTCCTTAACCTTCTACGGATGTTTCCTGATTCTTTGCCTTTCATGAATGTGAACTTTGACTGCAAATGTACATGAATTTTTTGACATTCCACACAGACCGATAAAAATATCAGGCGAAATTTATAGGGGAAAGTTAGTGCTTTCTTTGTGAAAACGAAAAATAAGGCTCGCTTTTGAAGCGCTAAAACTGTTCCCTCCCTCCTCTCTGCAAGCGAAGACATACGTCAAATTGACGCCGTCGTCCCGGATTGGCGGTTTGAAAAAAGCCGTAATTTTGAACAGGACGCAGGGTTATTGCTTTTTGATGACGACTTTCCAGTAATCGTCTATTCGCGTTTGTTCCAGCACTTCGTGTCCTTCGCCGCGCACCGATCCGGGAACGTTGGCAATGGGTTGGCCGTCGTCCAGCCA
>JAIRLS010000273.1 GCA_031259205.1 Bacteroidales bacterium
CTTCGGTATCAACCAACGTGCCATATTGCCGCAAGACGTTTTCCCTGTATTTTTTCAGGTCTTCGGCGGTAACCGTAATTTTATAGTAGGGGATTTTATCCTTATCCGTAAATTTAATATCGATACTCGGCGCAAGGCCCACGTCGAACTTAAATTCTATGTCGCCGGGCGCGTCCCAGTTGATTGGTTGGCGCTCTTCTTCGTTCGGGAGCGGCTCGCCCAACAGGTGAAGTTTATTTTCTTCGATGTGCTTGTTCAGGTTTTCCGAAATGATATTTTGCACTTCGTCGAGCAGGACGTTTTTGCCATACATTTTTTCGACAAGGCTCATAGGCGCCATGCCCGGGCGGAAACCCTTGATGTCGGCCTTGCGCCGTGATTCGTTCAGGCTTTTTTTCACGCGCGGCTCATAGTCGGCTTTTTCAATATTCAGCGTAATCGTTGCGTTTAAATCGTCAATGTTGTGTTGTGAAACTTTCATGAATAGCATCTTTATTTAAGAGTGCGGGCAAAGGGACTCGAACCCCCACGCCTTACGGCACCAGATCCTAAATCTGGCGCGGCTACCGATTACGCCACGTCCGCATGGATACTTGATAATTAAAGTTAGAGGAGAATTTAGTATGCCCATTTTACATACATGGCTCCCCATGTAAATCCGCCTCCGAAAGCGGCCATTATTAGTTTGTCGCCTTTTTTCAGTCGTGGGCTCCATTCGTACAGGCACAAGGGAATAGTGGCGGCGGTGGTGTTTCCATATTTTTCGATGTTGATCATTACCTTGTCGAGGGGAAGTCCCATTCGGCGGCTTACGGCGTCGATAATGCGCAGGTTGGCCTGATGCGGTATCATCCATGCCAAGTCGTCGGGAGTGATTTGGTTGCGTTTCATCATTTCCACCGCCACATCGGACATGTTGGCTACGGCATATTTGAAAACCATCTTTCCGTCTTGATGCGTGTAGTGCATTCGTTTGGTGACGGTATCGTGCGAGGCGGGATATTGAGAGCCGCCTCCCTGCAAGTAGAGGTAATGACGGCCTACTCCGTCCACGCGGAACAGATGGTCAATGATTCCCGTGTCGTCGGTGGTCGGTTCGATCAGCAATGCGGTGGCGGCGTCGCCAAAGAGCGGGCAGGTGGTGCGGTCGGTATAGTCCGTGATAGCGGACATTTTGTCGCCTGCCAGCAGCAACACCTTTTTGTACTGTCCCGATTCGACGAACTTGTTGGCTGTTTCCAGCGCGTAGAGGAAGCCGGAGCAAGCGGCCAGCAGATCATATCCCCAGGCATTGCGTATGCCGACCTTGTCGCACACGATACATGCCGTTGCCGGAAACCACATGTCGGGGGTATTGGTGGCAGCCAGCACGAAGTCTATCTCGTCGGGGGAGGTATGCGTTTTCGCCAAAAGTTTTTTAGCAGCTTCGGTCATCATGTCGGAGGTGGCCAATCCGCCTTTCAGTATTCGTCTTTCGTTGATTCCGACGCGCTGCATGATCCATTCGTCGGAAGTATCTACCATTGTACTTAGTTCTTGATTGGTTAACCGATACTCGGGAAGAAAAACTTCTATTCCCGTGATGGCTGCCCTAATTTTGCTCATCTGCTTTAAAATATTTTTTAATTTTTGAAGGTAAATCGGCTTCTACGACACCTTGTGACAATAATATCATATTTTTGATAGCTTCGCTGTTGGACGCGCCGTGTCCAATGATAACGTTTGAGTTGATTCCCAAAACGGGCGTGCCTCCGTAATTGTCGGGATTGAACTGTTCAAAGAAACTGTCTTCAATTCCTCTTTTTTTGACGATATGACTGAATCCTTCCACTGTTTTCAACAGGACATTGCCCACAAAACCGTCGCAGACAATCACATCGGCCTTGTCGAGAAAAATTTCATATCCTTCGACGTTGCCGATGAAATTATAGTTTTTTGATTCGCTCATCAGTCCGTATGCCGATTTGGTCAATAAGTTTCCTTTTTCCGCTTCCGTGCCGATGTTCAGCAATGCCACTTTCGGGTTGGGGATGTTGCATACAAATTCGGCATACAGCGATCCTAACAAGCCGTACTGGTTCAGTATATCGGGTTTGCAATCGGGGTTCAGTCCTACATCCAGCAACACGTTGGATCTTCCGTCTGCACGGGGAGAGGCAACGGCAATAGCGGGACGGATAATGCCTTCAATAGATTTAACGGTGTACATTGCGCCTACCATCATTGCCCCGGTGCTGCCCGCGCTTGCGAAAACATCTATTTTCCCGGCGCTCAGTAATTTGTATCCCACATGTATGCTCGAGCAGGTCTTTTGCGCAAAGGCTTTCGACGGATGATCGCCCATAGTGATGGTATCGGGGGCGTTCACGATTTCAAATCGCGAAGGATCGAATCCTTCACGGGCACAAATCGTCCGGATGGCGCTTTCGTCGCCAATCAGTACCAAACCGACGGACGGACGCACCTGACCGTGAGCGGCTATTGCTCCCATTACGGTTACCTCCGGCGCAAAATCGCCTCCCATAACGTCTAAACCTATTCTCATAGTACAAATATCTTTGTTCACAAATAAGTTCGAAGCTTTCCTTATCCGGTGAAATTTACGTACGGACAACGGATCATGCCGTCGCGACGTCTTTTTCGACGGCTAACTTACCTCTGTAATAACCACAAGAAGGACAGACCCTGTGGTACAATACCGTGCTCGAACAGTTCGGGCATTTTACTACTGTAGGGACAACGGCTTTGTCGTGTGTCCGGCGCTTATCCCTTCTTTGTTTTGAATGTCTTCGTTTTGGATTTGGCATTTTTATTCTTTTTTATAAACTTAATTTTAAAATATTTATCTCTCCTGTGACTGAAACGATTCCGTATCTTTCACCAAATATTGTTCCAGTCGCGTTATCATATCCTTGTTACATTTGCCTTCCGGATGAACCCGTCTTACGGGAAGCGCCAGATGGACAAATTCGTATAAGTAAGACGTCATGTCCAACTCACTGTCGTTCGGGGACAGCACAATCACGTCATACCCGTCGTCGTCTTCACCGGAAGTTTCGTCAAACCGAACGTATAAGCCCGTTTCCGTTGCAACATCAACTTTCAGGAAATCCAGACACCGGTCGCACTGCACTTCTGCCCATCCATCCAGTGAAAGATTGATCTCCAGAAATTGGGCATGTTTTATCATCGTGACTCGCACTTTGATATCACTGCCGGTAATTTCAGACATTTCATACGCCGAAAAAAAGTTTTCGTCTATATGCCATTCAAATGTATGAACACCAACAGATAAACCTTTAAACGGTATAATATACAACTCCACTTTACCTAAAATTCAGGCTGCAAAGGTACGAATTAATTCCAAATATAGAACATCCTATCAAAAAAAATCCTGAAAGTCTGTTATAATCGGCCTTTTCATGAACAGAAACAATATTTTCCATGACATTGACGCAGGGTGCATTTCAAATTGTCGCAAACCGGCTTATCGTAGCCGTCATTGCAGGCCCGAAGCCCCAAACAATCCAAATATGTTGATAATGAAAAACGTATATGCTTAATTTTTTGGACGGCTCCATTGCGTACAAAACGTTTGAAAGCAACTTCGAGCAAAGATTTCCCCGTCCATCTACTCAAAATTTAAATGCGAATAATCATGCAAAAGGGAAATCTGTTACAGATTAATCAGATATAGACAAATGGGTGTTCTAAGCGCGTAACCCTATTTTATCTTTAAAAGACGTTTATATTTTTCTATTTCGCGTGCTTGCT
>JAIRLS010000045.1 GCA_031259205.1 Bacteroidales bacterium
GGAATTTCGTTTTTCAGAAAAATAAAAATATCATCGCTGTTGGCAACGTTTCTCGACGATACCAAATAGCCGTTTTCGCCGTAGGTAATCAGGTTAAAATCGTCGGCGCCGCTGTTGAACGGCCTCCCCAAATTGATCCGGTCGCCAAACTGTCCTTCTTCGATGGCAATGGCGTAGATGTCCAATCCTCCGTAGCCCGGATGACCTTCGGAAGCAAAATAGAGGATGCTGTCGTTTTCCACAAAGGGAAATTCTTCACGCCCGGGCGTATTGACTTTTTCGCCGGCGTTTTTGGCGTTGCTCCATTCGTCGTCGTCAACCTTGTCCACGTACCAGATGTCCGTCTTGCCTTTCCCGCCCGGCGAGTTGGAAGTAAAGTACAGCCGCGAGCCGCCTTTGGCCAGCGAGGGATGCGCCATGTCGTACTTGCTGTTGACAAAAAAAGGCTCCGGTTTCTCCCATTTTTTGCGATTGTATTTGCTGCGATAGATGCCGCATTTGCCGCTTTTGGGATCGCACATGGTCATGTACATGTAATTGGTTTTGTGGTCGAAAGCAAAAATACCCGTGTTGAAATAGGTTTTCATAAATTCCTTTTCCTTTTTCGGTTTTACCAGATCGCCGCCTTCGGGCGTTGCCGTCCACACTTCCGTAAACCCAAGCCCCGTGCGAGGGTCTATATCCTTGCCTTTCGTGGACGCCCGCGAAAAAAAGATCTCGTTGACGCCCGGCGAGATGCCGTATTCGCTGCCCGTCGTGTTGAGCTTGGACGAACGCATCTTTACCTGTGTGTTGGCCTCCGGATGGTTGGCCGCATAGTCGCACGATTCGATGTACAACTGGATATTGGGGTAACGCCGGTCTTTCTTGAGGCATTGCTGGAACGCCTCCTTCGCTTCGGCGTATTTCTCCTGTTTTTGAAGCGACAAACCGTAGACAGCGTATATTTGGGCGGTTTCGTATTTCTTGTTGATGCCCTTTCGCAGCCAGCTGACCGCCTCCCTCGACTTGTTCAGGTAATAATAGCAAATACCGATTTGGGTTTCTATCTGCGCTTGCGCCGTTCTGGTTTTGGCCTTTTTCAAATCCTGCTCGTACACCGGAATCGCCAAAGCGTACTGCTGCTTGTCGAACAGCGCTTTGGCTTCCGATTTCTTCGGCTTGGCTTCTGCCGCCAGCAACAGGCAGAAAGTAAGAAAACCGCTGATAATGATACTTTTCATGTGATGGTAAGTGGCTTTAATGATTTTTTATTAATTCCTTTTATATAACTGTATCGTACCTTTCTTCTTATACTGATCCTTGAAGGTGACAATGTAGAAATAAACGTCGGGACGGGCGGGCTTTCCCTTGTACTTGCCGTCCCAGCCGTTCTCGCCGCTGTGGATGAGCGTGCCCGTCCTGTCATAAACCTCAATGTGGTTGCCTTCCATGAATATTTCGGGGCCATGGTCGCCGCCTTCCGGCGTGAACAGGGTGGGCGTGCGGCGGTCGGTGATGACCAGCCCTTCTATGCTGTTGCTCACGCAGTCGTGAGCGTCTTTTGCGTACAGCCTGAATTCTTTCGACGCCTCGTCTTCGTTCTTGAGTATACCGTCCAGATTGGCCACCGTATCAAGCGAAGGATAGTTATTGTACGAAAAGTACTGCCCATTCGCATCCTTGTATTCGAGATAACAGGTGTAGGGACGGGAGCCGCCGGCCGTCTGTACGGCAATGGTTCCCCCGTCTTCGTCCTCCTTGTGACGGACAATGGAGGCGGTTATCTCTAACGAATCGGGATTAACGAAAACCGTATCGTATTTCACGTAACACTTATTGTTGTCGATCACCTTTACCGAGTACAGGCCTGCGCCGAAACTGCCGATCTCCAAATCCATTCCCGAAAGAGCGGCGGTATAATCCGTCCCTTCTATCAGTTCCACGCTGTCCTTCGTTATGTAGTAGCTCACGGGAGCGGCCAAACTGCTGAAACTGAAACCGAACGAGCCGTTCTCACTGCCGTGGCATTGCGGCCCTGTGATATTTTTCGATACAACGACCGGCGGATTGGACAAAACGCCGAATCGATCGGTGATGTTGCCCGTAAACAAACGACCGAAAGCGTTTGCCGTGTTCGCCGTCAGCTTGATGGGGATATTGGCCTCGTTGCAGGCATAGTCGCCGTTCACAAGGTAGGTGGCAATCGCTTCGGTACGCTCCGCGTTCCATACGACAGACTGCTCTTTGAGGAAAGGCATGATGCGAGCCGGAAATACCAGCAGCGAATCTCTACGCGGCTTCATGGCCTGATTGAAAGCCACCCTGAACCGCACCTCTTCATTACCGCAGGTGATGGTGGTAACGGCGCTGCCCAGCTTGTCGAAAATATGGACTTCATCCACCTCTATGGGCAACATGTCTATCACCACCATCCCCGCCGACGAACTGGCGCCCTGTACTCTGAGACCGTCCGAACTCTGCGCCCCCGTCACCCGCACATAGGCGCTGGCCGAAATGTCCTGTGGCGTCACCGTATAATAAACCCAGCAGATCCGGTCGCTACTCGGCTCCCACTCTATTGAATCCAGCGTAAACAAATTACCGGGATTCAGCAAATTGACAAACTCCACTGTCGGGTCTATCGTTTTATTCATAGGTTCGTCGTATTCGAGCCTTAATATTAACCGGCTGTCGCCGGGAGTCAGGACAATGGTGTCCTTATATGAAGCGGATTGAGTATAATACTTTATTTCACATGACGGCAGGTTAAAATCGACGGCAAATACGCTGTCTTCCTCCCAGGGGGCCATCAGTTCATGAGGGCTTAGTTTCCAGGCGTCGCTTACTTCAACGCCGATGCCGTGGTCAAAATAACCGCCATAACCATTTTTATAGGCCTCGCCCAAGCGATACCGTACGGTCCATTCCGTCAGGCTGCCGGGCGTCCAGCCTCCATTGTCCATTTTTTCCATCAGGTGCACACCGCTCCCTAACTCAGGCCAGTCGGGGTATGCCGACGCATTGTTGATATTCGTAAACACGTACGTCGGCGTCTTCGTCGTATCCATTTCCTGCCCGAAGGTAAATTTCAGCGTGGCTATTTGCGTTGTCCGCTGTATTATGTAGGGGTACATCTCCACCCTGACGCCGATTATGCGCTGATCCACATTTAGCTGAGCAGTAACGGGGCCGGTTTCCGTCGGGTTGCCGGCAACATCTTTCCCGCCGCCCGCTTCCGTCACGGTAACGATGCCGTAAAAAGGACTGACGTCATTACGGTAAATGGTATAGGTGATGCGACAGGTACTGTCGTTTCTCCATACAACGGTGGGGGAGGGAGAGGAGAGGAACACTCCCGCCGACGTCACTTCGGAAGAGAAAGAAAGCGAGATGTTCAGGTCCGTCATATCCATGGCCTCGTTGTATTGCAACTCGAAAGTAAAGTGGGTCGTTTTGTCGTTGACGCTTCCCAGCGGCTGGATGTATTTTAACTTGGGCGAAACGTAATCCACCGGCAATATTTCCGTTCGGCTTTGCGCC
>JAIRLS010000320.1 GCA_031259205.1 Bacteroidales bacterium
CAATCTCTATCCGATAGCGCCTGATTCGGAAGTCCCCGGTTGGGGAAAGGCATATTTATTCAGCAGCCTTTTAACACCAATGGATGTATAAAAAAAATTAAATAGTTATGGAATTAAAAAATACAATTACACAATGCGATTGTTTGGTTGGGATGAAGTCCATCGAGGATGGAAGTATTGACTGTATACTGACCGACCCGCCTTATTTTTATTTGAAAAATCAAAAGTTAGACAGAGAGTTTGATGAAAAATTGTTTTTCAATGAAGCAAAACGAGTACTGAAAAAAGACGGTTTTATTGTGCTTTTCGGGCGTGGAACGTCGTTTTACCGCTGGAACACACGCCTTGCCGATTTGGGTTTTACTTTCAAAGAAGAAATTATATGGAATAAATCCTATTGTAGTAGCCCGTTAATGAATATCTCGCGCGTTCACGAAACGATTTCGATTCATACAAAAGGAAAGGGTATAATCAATAAGGTCAAAATTCCTTATCTGGAAATGAAAGGACACGACATAGATGCCATTGTTACGGATATTAAGCGGCTTAAAACCTCCTTTAAGAACACCAAGTCGCTCAATAGCATTATAAGTTTCATGGAAAACAACAAAGTGGAACGCGAGGAAATTTGCCGGCTTTCCACAACAATATCCAGTCAGGGAGTAAAAAAAGACGACAGATGCTCGTCGGTAATGCATGCAATAAAAGACGGCGTGAACGAAAAAAGCATAATCAGGACGGATTTTCAATATTCCCCCACAATGTTTAAATACAACACTACAGGAAATAAGGAATCCGCATATTGTGGAGATAGAAGCGTTTCTGTCCTTCAATCAGTTTGTTTTGGCATGAACGAAAAAAGCATAATCCGACAGAGCAGCGAACATTACAAAACCATCCATCCAACGCAAAAGCCTGTCCGTTTGTTGGAGCGTTTAATGGCATTAGTAACGCATGAAGGCGACTTGGTTCTTGACCCTTTTTCAGGTAGTGCATCAACAGCAATAGCAGCATATAATACCGACCGCAGATTTATCTGCTTTGAAATCGACAAAGAATATTACGATAAAAGCGTAGAAAGATTAGACAGTGTAAGGCAACAATTAAAAATGAAACTTATATATTGATTATGGAATTAAAAAAAGGATATACGAAAGAAGAGTTGAACGTGTTCATGCAGGCGGCGTTCAGGGAAAAGAAGCAGGTGCGGCGGACGGACGACGGCGGATGGACGACGGTAGGGGCGAAAAATCTTTCGCCCGTACAGGGGACGAAAAATGTTTCGCCGGCACCGGGGGCAGGAGCGCAAACAGGACAAAAGCCCGCACGGACGGAAGCGAAAAAGAAAGGATTCTGGAAAAGGATGTTCGGCGGAAAGGATAAAGGGGCGTAGGGGCAAAAAATATTTTGCCCGTACCATGGAACAAAACATTTTTTGCCTTATTTTGTAGTTAAATCAATAATTCATGATTAACGATGACCATATTTGAAGCACAACGGCGGATAGCAAAGATAGACCTGCTGGAAATTGCCGCCCGGACGCTGACGGAACTTGAATCGCTTGTGATTGCGCTCAATCAGGAGCAGTTATCACACGGTTTGCGTTCGGACGGTGAGGAGCTTTATCCCGACTACCGCGACAAATCTTATGCGGCTATGAAACACCGCAAGAATCCGAAACCGGGTGAAGGCGTTCCTGACCTTGAACTGACCGGCTCGTTTTACAATAAATTCTACCTTGATACGGACAAGTTTACCGTCAGCAGTCACGACGCCAAGACGGAAAAACTCGTGGAGAAATACGGACGCAGCATCTTCGGCTTAAGCGACGACAGCCTGCAAAAGATGAAACCGGAGGTGATCAGGAGGTTTAAGGCGAAAATCGACGGCATACTGAATGGCGATGGAGAATAAAAAAATACGATGGCATGTGATTGTAACAAAAAATATATTGATGTGGCGCTGGAAAATTTACGGTCTTTGGCTACTCGTCTTTCGTGCCGTGAGAAGCAGACGTATGTTCTTGTGCGGTGCGGCAACGGAAATCTTGACATCATGCCTGAAACGTCTTTTGAAGATGCAGAGGGCTATACGGCTGTCGAGTACTTTATACCGGTGTAGGGACGTGTCTTTGTCGCGGTTCCTTCGTTCCGTTGAGGGAGATACGCGGGCATTGCGCCGCCGTTTGCGGTACGCTTCCGCGAGGACATGCGGAGAGGCGGCGCAACTGCTGCTGTCGGAATACTGCGAACTTGCGGGCAACAATATGACCGGCGAACAGCAGGACAGGTACATGCAACTGATAGCGCTCCGCAACAGAATCATCTTTTGCACGGGCTGCCTGAACATGGCGATGAAAGGTTGCGGAGGCCTTCCGGAACTTTTTGAGATGACCGGCGCAACGACGGTGCAGGGCGCGGAGGCGGTCGTCAAATCGTGGATAAACGATACGAAGGTAATAGAAAACGAGATAAACAGGGAACGGGAAGAAAAGAAAAATCCGTCTGCAGGCGACGCCGACATGAACGGGCTTGCAATAGAGGTGGCAAAGTTTCTCGGTTTTCAGATAAACCGCGAAACAACGACCGTCTATGAGTTTGCAGGCTATGTGAGGAGTTTCCAAAAGTATACGGAAAAATTGAAAGCGGAAAGCAGGAAATAGAAAAGGACATAAGAAAAATTAAAAATCAGGAATCATGCAAAACGACATGTTTATTATCGACAGGGTAGTCAATCCGAAGGAGGCCGAACAGCTTAAGGCTTTAAAAAAGGCGATCGACGCATGTGCCGAATCCATATCCGGGATGCTGGAAAAACTTCGCAAGATAGACGAAGGCTTTTCCGGTGCAAAAAACTGGAGCGAATTTGTAAAACTGATGGAAAAGGCGACCGAAACACAGAAGAAACTCGCTCCTGCACTGAATGAACAGGATCGTCTTAAACGCCGGGTAGACGAGATAACAAAAAAAGTGGCCGAAAGTTATCTTGAAGAAGCAAAAAAGTTGGAAGAACTTCGGCAGAAGCAGCGGGAACGCAATGAGGAGTTGCGCAAAGAAATTACCCTGAATAAGTCCGAAGAAGGTTCCATAGTGAGGATGCGTGTGGAGTTGTCGCGGATGACGAAAGCCTACGACGCAATGTCTAAAACAATGCGCGAATCGGATGCAGGCCGTCAGGCGCAGAAGGACATTAAGGCGCTTGTCGATGAGTTGAAAGAACTCGAACATGCCACGGGACGCGACAACCGCAACGTGGGCAATTATTTTAACTCTATCAAAAAAGGACTGCTGGGCGTTGTAGCGATACTGGGGATAGACGATGTGATGGGTGCGCTGAAAGGCGCTTTCAACACGATAGTCGATTTTGAACAGGCCAACGCCAATCTCGCCGCTGTGATGGGAAAATCGGCAGGCGAGGTAAAGTCGCTGACGGAAGAAGCAAAACGGCTGGGCGAGACAACCGAATACAGCGCATCGCAGGTGACGGAGTTGCAGACGGAACTTGCGAAACTGGGATTCAATCAGCAGGAGATAACAGATTCTACGGAGTGGATATTGAAGTTTGCCACCGCGATGGACGCCGACCTCGGCAGAGCGGCAGAACTGGCCGGAAATACCCTGCGGGCTTTCGGGATGGATGTGACGGAAACAGAGCGCGTAGTATCGGCAATGGCTGTGGGGGCCAACAGGAGCGCACTCGATTTTAACGATTTGCAGACTGCGCTCTCCGATGTTATACCGATAGCCGCAAGGTTAAACTTTTCCATTGAGGACGTAGTAACCTTGCTGGGCGTTTTGTCGGACAGCGGGTTCGATGCGTCAAGCGCGGGGACGGCAACGAAAAACATTCTGCTTAACTTGGCGGACGCCAACGGGGAGTTGGCAAAGTCGCTCGGACGTCCGGTGGAAAGCCTGGATGATTTGGTATCCGGATTGAAGGAGTTGGACGCCCAAGGCATCAATTTGCAGGAAACGCTCAACATGACCAGCAGACAGAGCGTCGCGGCGTTCAATACCTTTCTGGCAGGCACAGACAGTCTGATCACCTTGCGCAACAGCATTACCGACGTAGGCGACGAACTTACGCAATTGCAGGAAACGCGAATGAACACGGTAACAGGAGCGACAAAACAGCTAAAATCGGCAGTGGAAGGGCTGATATTGAGATTCTCGGAAAGTACGGGCATTTTCCGTGTAGCTATTTCCGCACTGACCGGCTTCGTGAACGTGCTGGCCAAATGTTCGGGGTTTTTGAAAGTGGCGACGATTGCCGTGCTGTCGTATGTGGCTGCGGTAAAACTGTCGGTGCTGTGGACAAAAACCGAAACGGGCGCAACGCTTCTAAGCATCGTTGCATTAAAAGCCAAAACATTTGTACTGAATGCCGCAAAAGCGGCTACATGGCTGTATTCGGCTGCCGTTTCACTGCTTACCGGAAATATCAGAGGAGCGACGTTTGCCTTTCAGGTGTTCACAAAAGCGATTCAGGCCAATCCGATAGGGCTGGCCTTATCGGCCGTTACGCTGCTTGTCACCGGCATTATCGCCCTTACGCGCAGAAGCAGAGAGGCAAGCTCGGCAGTGGCCGATTTCAGCGTGCAGCTTTCCAAAGAGAAAAAGGACGTCGACGACCTGTTTACCGCTCTGAAAAAAAGCAATGAAGGAACACAGGAACGGACGCGGCTGATAGAGAAAATCAACGAAAAATACGGCTCCTACCTGAAAAACCAGCTGGACGAAAAAACCTCGCTGGAAGGTATTGCAAAGGCGCAAAAAGAAGTGACCGAAGCAATGACGGACAACCTTGTCATGAAAAGCATGGAAAAAGGATTGTCGAAATATATGGAGAAAGTGGCCAAAGCCCAAGAATCATATATCGAAAATATGGATGATGTGCTCAACAACCTTTCTAACTCCAGTAGGGGTACGTTCATCGCACGTATGGAAGAAATTGAGGATTCCTTTAGAAAGGGAGAAATATCGGCAGAAGAAATGAGAAATAAGGTGAATGACTTATATTATTCACTGGGTGGTATCAAAACGTCTGAAGCTATAACAGATTTATCGGGGTTCAGATATAGCCTTAACGAATTAAAAGAAAGTGATGACCAACTCGTAACCGCGCAGACCCGTTTAAATGAAGTCTTTGCCGCTTACCGGGAGGAAACGGGAAAAGATAAAAAGGCGACGGACGACCAGAATACCTCCGGCGAGGACAAAATTACCGTAAGCAATAGAATCATTGCCATACAGGAAGAACTGATCAAACAGGAGGAGAAACTGAAAACCCTTCGGGCCGGCGACGCTGTTATGGATTTGAAAGGGATAGAAACAGCGGAAGAAAAGATAAAACAACTGAAAGATGAAATGGCAACGCTGCAAGGCAAGACGGATACGGACAACGGCAGCGGAAAGAAGTCGGCGGAAGAAAGGGCGGCATTTGAAGAAAGGGCGGCCAAAGCAAGGATGGAAATATGGCTGCGGGAAAAGGACGCCATGGCCGAGGTAATGAAAAAGGAATCGGAAGACGTGAAAAACTCGCTTGCCGAACGCCTGGACTATTCCGACCGGTATTACGGCGACCTGATAGACAAAGTGAATGTTCAGGCAGAAGCTGAATTGGGCAAGGTAAAAGAAAACGCTGATGAGCAGGAGAACATTCGCGACAAGGCCAACAGGGAAATTGAGAAATTACAGCAGCAGGCGACAGGCAACCGCGTGAAAATCATCGAAAACGAAACGAAACGCATCATTGATGAACTTTCCAGACAGAAGAAAGCGCGGGAGGATGCTTTGAATATGGATGAAAAGCGGGAGATTGCCGGTATAAGCGCGTCCGATACAGAGAAATACGAAAAGGAACGCGAGGATATACAGAAAAAATACAGGCAAAAACGCATAGACGCCGAAAAAAGGGGAATAGAGGCCATTATATCCATGCTTGAAAAGCTGCTTGACAAAGAGGAATTGACCTCAGAACAGCGATTGGATTTGGCGAAAAAACTTGCTGACGCCAAAGTCGAACTTGAAGAAACGGTATTGGACGAACAGATAAACGCTCAAGAAGAAGGCTTGAAATCGGAAGAAAAGGCGCATAAAAAGAAGTTAGAACTGCATAAAGAGGAGGTGGCGGCGATAAAGAAATATGCCGACATAACACTTGATTTGTTTTCGGCGATAGCCGACTTGATCGGCGCTATCTCCGACCGCAACATCAGCAGGATAGACGAACAGATAGAGAAGATCAACGAGGCGAAGAATGCGGAGTTGGAGCGTCTTGAGGAGGCGGCAGGCACGGAAGAAACGATTGCGGCGGAACGGGCGCGGATAGAAGCGCAGGCGGCAGCGCAGACAGAACGGCTGGAAGCGGAAAAGCAACGTCAGCGGGAACGGGCGGCGCGATGGGAAAAGGCGCAGGCCTTGGCACAGATTCAGTTCAACACGGCAATGGCCATCATGAATATCCTTTCGACGACCAAACCGTGGCCTTTGGCGATAGCCCTGACGATAGTAGCCGCCGCGACAGGCGCAACGCAAACGGCAGTCGTTGCCGCCACTCCGATACCGAAGTACGCACACGGCGGCGAAGATGTGGAAGGCTTGGCAATAGTGGGCGATGCAGGAAAAAAGGAATATATCCGGACGAAAGGCGGAAAGGTATATGAAACGCCTGCCCGCGATACGCTGGTAAACCTCCAAGAGAAGGTGGACATTTTCCCCGACTACCGTTCGCTGATTGCAGCGCAAAACATGGAAATAACGGGAAAATACAGGGACTTGCACAGTGAAAAAATCGACTACCGTAAGTTGAGCGCAATGATTAGCGAACCCATCTGTCACGCTATTGAAGCGAACAAGTCGAATATCAGCATCAATTACGATGATAAATATAACTGGCGGGTAAGGAACGGAAACGACAGGATGAATTACCTGAATAAAAGAATAAGTGTGTAAAAATGCTTATCTTTGAAGTGTGAAAAAACAGCCAAGAGTGTCACAAGTTGTGCAAATGTTGTGCAAAAAGAAAAAGAAAACAACACAAACAACTGAAAATAACACGATTATATTCTATTGTGGCAGTCGGTAGGGGATTCGAACCCCTATGGCAAGAATGAAAATCTTGAATCCTAACCCTTAGATGAACCGACCAAAGTCGC
>JAIRLS010000054.1 GCA_031259205.1 Bacteroidales bacterium
TCCGCCAGTTCTGTGATCTTCTCCTGAATCTTGTCCACGTCAGCCACAAAAGTGGGGTCATAGACGCTCTCGAAATCCATCTTCACAATCACATTGTCCGTGTTCACCGACAAATCCCAGTACTCGCAGATGAATTTCACCCGCCATAACTCCGCCCAGAACAGGAAAATGCCCTTGTAAACGCCATCGCCTGTGGGCGTTACGCTTTTTATGATGAAACGGGTGGTGCCGCGGCGGTCGATAATGGTGTCGCCCGCGTGCAGGTCTTTGCGGATGGTGAAATTGGTCAGTTCCGGCAGTACGTCGTCCGTGTCTTTGCATTCGCAGTCGGGGCACTCGGTTTCTGCTTTCGGCTTGGGTTCTGGAATGCTTACCGTGCGCCAGCCTGTCCAGTCGCTGGTGTTGGCGGGGTCGGCGTTGCAAACCGCCTGCACGCGCATCTGGTAGATGTCGCCGTAGTCTAATTCGTAAACTATCTTGTTGTCAAAGGCTTCGCTGCTGCCCGACCATCCATTTTTCGGATTACGTATCTCCACGTTAAACCGTGTATGGTTGGCGGCGGGCTGCCATTGAAAACCGGCGCGGCGCAACTGTACCTGCGATTTGAAGTCGCTGACGCTGTCGCAGCGGCTCTGGTAGGTGAAAGTGCGCACCTCGCTGTGCCCGTCGTTCTCAAAAGGGATGAATCCGCTCGGGTCGAACGCCGTAACCCTCCAGGCGTACGTCATGCCGGGTTCCATCAGCAGGGCGGAGGTCTGCACAACATGCGCAGTGCCCGCAGACTGCACAGCCGTATAGAACACAGGCATGGCAGCGGTGGCTACGTAAGGATCGACGCCCGGAACGCGCATCTCCCACATCTCAATGCTGTACTGCACGCTGCCGCCAAACATGGGAATGCCGGTATTGACAGGAAGCCACGAGAAAACCAGCGGCATACCCGGATTTTGCCCCATCTCGGCGCCGTTTTCGGGCGAACGCAGCTGCGGAGGCTTGCCGGTTGCCATCCAGGCCGAAGCGGTGCCGGTGTTGGAAATCACGCGCCCCGTGCCGAAATGTAGCGCTTCCACACTGATTTTCCAGAAACCGTCGGGCAACTGTCCCGTTTTGCGGTAGGTATCCCTGCTGTAACCTTTCATTTGCAGGTTGTTGATGTTGAAATAGTCCGCCAGGTCATCGCCGAAAAGAATCTGCACCTGTCCGCCGTTCAGGTAAACGGGCAGGGTGGTGATGCTAACCGGCGTCTCAACGGTAATGCCTGCCGATTCCATTTTGATATGCAGTTTTACCGGCAGGTTGGACACCGTAAGGTCTTTCACCATGATCTGCACCACCAATCGCTGCGAACCGGGCGTAATATAGTCCGCCAACCGCAGCGAATAGGGCGGCGTAAGCATGGGAGTGACGTAAATCGGATAGTTCTGTGCTATGGACTGTGGACTGTTGAGAATGAACAATGAGAAAGACAGCAGGAAAAACAGGCAAGCCTGCCATTTCCTCCCCTTTAAAATATCCATCTTCTTACGCATCTTTCTACCGTTCATTCGTTTATCCTTTTATTCGTTCGCTCGTTATCCGTTTTATCTTGCCACTACGATTTTTACCTGTCTTCTTTCGTTGCCTGCTGTCAATACCAGCACATACACACCGGAGTTGAGGTTAGACATACTGAAATTTTCCAAATATTTGTCTGCATTGTAATCCTGCAGGTCTTTCAGCCGCATACCCGACGCTACTTCAAACAGCGTGAGCCGGATGTCGGCTTTTTCTCGCAGTTCTATTGCCACATCAAACATCCCGTTGTTGGGATTGGGATAGGCAATAAAGGACGTAATCAGCGGGTCTTTGTAGCCCAATACATCGGGCTTTTCCGGCGCTTCCCCCGCTGGCATCACTTCCACCTGCTTGACGGCATACGATGTGCATCCGCCCGAATAGGCATACATCCCAATGTTGTACATGCCCGTTTGCCGGCAAAGCAATTGCAACAGATAAGCTTGATTATCATCAGGTCTGTTCAACAATTCAAACACCTTATCGTCGTATTCCCACCGCAGGCTGTCCGTCGGCAGGTTGGACAGTTCGATGAGCATCAGCGTATCCCCTTCCGCAGCCGCCGATGACAGCAGGAAATCGCTTGTCAGCACATTGTTACCGATAGCAAGGCTGAATTTTCCCCATACCGCGCATCCGCGTATATCGGTGGCTTCCAGAAAATAGTCGCCTTCATTGTGAACAGTCAGGTAACGTTCATCGGAAATGTTACCATCAGCGGTAAACCACCGGTATGACGGATAGTTATGCCCGTCGATAGTGTATGAATTGCCGGGGCACATCGTGATGCCTTCGCCAATATCAACGTGCAACTCGTCCGGTTCGTTTATTGCGAATACCTGCGGGCTTCGGCAGTTGTTGGCGTCGGACAGCAACAGCAAATACTCGCCTTTGGTCAGATTTTCTATTGCAGGCACGGTGTCGCCGGTTGACCAGCGGTACAGGTACGGTTCCACACCGCCGAGCGCTTTGGTCTTCAAAAAAGCGTCATTCCAACCGTAACAGTGTGGTTCTCTGGAATCCAGCAGTTCCGAGCGCAGGGAATCGGGCTGTTGGATATCGAAATACTTTACAGTCACACATTGGTTAGTATCGGTGACTGTGATGTGATGTGTGCCATAAGCGTACCTGTTGGTATAATCGCCCGTGTCGCCGTTAGACCATGCGAGACTGTACGGCGCAAAAGGTGATGCGGGAGTGACAGATGTCACGCGGGCTGTACCGTTGGTCTCGCCGTAACAAATCACCGGCGTAATGGCCACATTATCCACCACCGTTTTGGTAGAAGGCCGGATGAGTTGGGTCAATCGCTGTTCACAATGATTGCGGTCAGTCACTCTCAAATGATACTGCCCGTTCTGCTTCATTCCGGTGATGATTCGGTTGTCGCCGCGCGTTTGGTCGGCGCCATCCGTCCAGCGGTAAGTATAGGGCACGGTTCCGCCCTGCATGGTTACCTCCATGCGTCCGTTGTCCTCATTGCAGGTGGTGTGTGTTATCTGTACATCACGAACCAGCAACTCGTCCGGTTCGGGGACATATACGGTGAGTGTATCCTGCCCCACACAGGAATGACTGTCGGTAAACCGGAAAGTATAGTTGCCTTCATGCAGACCTGTAGCCAAAGCGCCGTCCATCCACAGCCCGGGTAAAGACTGATTTTCAAAACGATAAGGAGCCGTTCCTCCGGTAATATCAAAAAGAACCCTTCCATTGGCAACGTCAAAACAAAGGACGCTGTCCACCTGCGCCACCGATGCGTGCAGATATTCCGGCTCGGTAATGTCCACCAAAATACTGTCGCTAATGCCCATTCTGTCCAACAGGTAAAAATAGTGGCTGCGTACTTCCAAGTTCGGATAGTTGGACAAAGCGCCGGGGTAGGTTTCCGCATCGTGCCGGAAATGATACTCGCCCCACCCGCCTTCTGCCTGAAGTATCACGTAGGCATCCTGATAGGTTTTACAACTTTCGTCTCTTTTTTCATAAACGCTCAGTTTCAACGGTTTCTCCGGCTCCATCACGGTAAAATTTTCCGATATGCTGTTGCCGTAACGGTCGGTGACGGTCACCGAATAAGTTCCGGCAGGAATATTTTGGATGGTACTTGTTTCGGCGTCGTCTATCGAAGGAATGTTACCGCTTTCACTTGACCACTCGAAACGGTTGCCGCCGCCCCCGCCTGCCGTTTCAACGGTTACCCTGCCGTTTGCAGCGCCGTAAATACGGGCATGGACGATTTCGGGCGTCAGCCATATAAACGGCTTGTAAGGCTCAATGCGGAACTCCGCTATTACGTTCCTTCCGATGGTGCTTTTTCCGGAAAGGAACCATGCACCGCCCTCCAGTTTTTCCAGATAGATAGTATCTTCACTTACATGGAAACGGTCGTCGGACGACAGTTCGTCGTATGTGAACATTTCGCCGGACGGGCTGATGAGTTTATATTCTGTCAGGATGTCGTTTTCGGGATACAGGATGGCATAGCCGTTGCCTGCCCCGAAGGATGTTTCGTGACCGACGCCGATGATCTCAAATGTGGCGTCTGTGTGGTCGGGCAGATATGCGTATCCGGTAACGGCGCATCCGCTGCCGTCCGTTACATTTGCCTGATAATGGCCTGAGGGAATATTTTCCAGTGCGGCTCCGGCGGCGGACAGCGGCGCCCCGAAACGTTCTTTCCATTGCCATGTCAGCGGCTGGCGTCCTCCTTGTACTATTGCGCGGACACTTCCGTCGGACGCGCCCGGCGAGGAGGGATAAGCCGTTTCGAATGAGGCTATTTGCAGGAGCGCGGTGTCGGGCATCGGCGCTTCCAAATCGAAGTGACAGCCATTGACGTCAAGCAGCCGTAAGATATGCGCCCCGGCTGCCTTTCCGGGCAGATATACGGTTTGCGGCAAGGCGATGTGCAGGGTATCGGAATCTTCCGCCAGCCGGTACGGGGCGGTGCCTCCGTTCACTTTTACGGTCAGGCTGCCGTTGTCGCCGCAGGAAGGCGGCAGCAGGTCGAGCAGCGTTACCGACAGGCTATCCCTCGGCTCGTAAATGGTGACGGTTTCGGAACAGGTAGCCCCCATCTTGTCCGTCACTGTGATCACGTAAGTTCCGGCATATAGTTGCGTGAAAGTGTTCTGTCGGAAAAAGGCGCTGTTCGCCAGTCGTTTGTAATGGTAGTCGCCCCAGCCGCCAAACCCTTCGACCGTGATGCTGCCCGTTTGCGACTTGCACAAGGCGTCTTTTTTGGCCGTGACCATCAAGCCGAGCGCGGTTGCCGGTTCTTCAACGCTAAGGCTGTCGGACAGGACGGCGCATCCTTTCCTGTCCACCGCTTCAATCACATATTTGCCTGCCGAAAGACCGGGAAAGACCAGCGGGGCGCCGCTTCTTTCCTGCTTCCGCGCTATTTCCACGCCGTCCGCGTTCGTCAGGCGGATTTGCTTGGTGCCGCTGTTGCCACCCTCTATGCGGAAAGAAATATAACCGGTGGAGGTACCCTTGCCGGCCACATGATGCACGGAATCTACCCGAACAGTCAGTTCCTCCGGCTCGGAAAGGACGATAAAATAAGTTTGTGAAGATTTACAGCCTGTCGAATCAAAAACATTCACAAAATACATATTGGGAAACAGATCTTCAAAGACACCGGCCATACTGGTTTGCGTAAAAACGGAATCCACCGACAGCAGGGTAATATAATCAACAGGCGACGTGCCGTTCCCGGCATCAACCTTGATTTTCCCGCTGTTTTCGCCGAAACAGGTCACATCGTCCACCGTTAATGTATCTATCCACGGATTAACGTAGCCGTTGACGGTCTGCAACGCGCTTGTTACGCTACAATGGCGCTGGTCGGTTGTGAAAATGCGATAACTGCCTGCGGGAATACTGTCGAAGCGGATGGAATCCATAGCGGACAGTTGTTGCGTATCTACCCATGTGTAATCCGTAGCTTCGATAGTGTGTACGTAAGGCGCCACGCCGCCCGAAGCCCATGCGGTCAGCCGTCCGTTGGCCCGTTCGCAAGTGGTGTGAGTAACGGATTTCACGGTAATTTGCAGGGTATCCGGCTGGGTAACTGTTTGAGCCGGGGCGGCAATTTCACAGCCGTTGCCGTCCTTTACGGTCAAAGTATAATTTTCCGCAATGAGTCCCTGCGCGGTCAGCAGAGTATCTGTGCCGTTGAAAGATATGTCGTATAAACGGTTGGGGGCGAACGAATAAGGGAATGTTCCGCCCGATACGCGGTAACGTATCCATCCGCTGTTTTCGCCATGGCACAGGACATTTTGGACGCTGTCCACAGCGACGGACAGGGGCGCAGGCTGCGAAACAGCGACGGTGACGGAATCCGTCCCTCCGTACAGGTCTTTGACAAAAAATTGGTGTTCGCCTGCCGGCAAATCGAAAAACCGGTCGTTGGGCGTCCATGCGGTTTTATCCCGGCTGTATTGATGATCGCTCCAGCCGTCTTTGGATGTCAGTGTGACAATAGCGTTGGAACCGCCGTGACAGGAAACGGACTGTGTAACGCTTGCGGAGAGATGCAGTTTTTCCACAGGCTCCGGAACCCTTACAGTATAATAGTCACCGGTTTGCGCATGATAGGAACAGCCCGGCGAATCCGTTATTTCAAACAGGTATGGTTTTCCGCCGTCGGCAGCGTCTCCGGCAAGCGAAACGAACAGATAGGGCGGCGCGGCGATCTGGTCGCCGGTTTCCGTTAATTCCGCCGTATATTTTCCGTTGCCGCCGTCAATCTCCAGTCGGATGCTTCCCGTCGCCGTACCTTTGTCGCTAACAGGCGTAACGAAAGGGGTAAGGCTTATCGGGTTTTTACCGGGCACGGTGAAGGATAAAAAGGATTCACAAGTAGCATCAGCCAGTAAAATACTGTAAGGCCCGGCGTTTAATCCTTCTATAAAGACAGTGTCATTCGATATGGTAATCTGTGATTCCGGCATGGATGATTCTTTTACAAACAAGGTATCAACTGCATGATCGGCTATCAGGATGCAACGTCCGTCGTCCCCGTCAAAACAGGTAACCTGTGTAATCGTGTCTATTTGTACGGATAAGGCGTCCGGTCCGGGAGGAATCTCGACGGCAAAACCAAACACACAACCCAAACTGTCCCGGACAAACAGTCGTTGAAAACCGGAGGAATAAGCGGGAATAACAGGGGTAGACGAGTAAGAGAGATTATCCTCCGTACGGTTGTATTCATACGGCGCCACGCCGCCGGAAACGGATGTTACGGCAACCTTTCCGTCGTCGCCGCAGGGGAAGGTGGGGGCAGTTGCAATATAATCAGGGTCTATTTTTATTTCCAGTTCAGCATCATCAATAATTACAGTTTTAGCTGTCTGATTATTATACTGATCTTTCACAACGACTTCAAAACTGCCCGCCTTTTGATCAATGAAAGTATAATTACAGGCGCCATTCAGGGAAACACCATCTACTATGTAAGTGCCTATACCACCACGAATTGCGCTAATTGCGATTTTCCCATTACTTTTATTACCCGAAATGCTCGACCTATGGCAATCGGGAAGTGTCACGCCAAAGTTAAAGTCAATAGGATCAGGCTGCTTTATTTGAATATTTTCCAGCGTGTTAGATGTGCAATAATCATTGGCTGCATAAATGCTATACGTCTCTCCCGAATCCTGATCGCCAGTGCAAGTTGCAGGTAGAGAAAACTCAATGGTTCCGGAATAATATCCGTCCGATTTCGAGAGAGAATGTTTTACATTATTTACTATTTCATTGTTTGCATAAACCGTTAAGAGATCAGTTTTACTGCCCGAAACCTTTAATCGTATCTTCCCTGGTTTTCCGTGTGTTGGAGCCTGAAATTTTCCTTCAACTTGATCAGGATATAGAGGATCTTCTATTTTAAATTCCGGCAATAAAGGTAATTTCAGTTTGATTTCATAAGCGCAAGGCAATTTCTTTTCTTTTGCCCTGGAATGTTCTATGATCAGCGAATAATCCTTATCACTTCCTGTTATTGCAGGATCTGTAATAACATAATGTTCGGATTTTTTTGAAATATGGTCAGTCTCATTTAATTGATAATTTTTCCCATTTGTTCCACATCCGTCGCCTTCAATGGTAATAACAAAATCCTCGTTACCGGAATAGGGTATCTTTATCGTGTAATATTGACCGTTACATGTTGGAGGGACTATGTCAATTTCGCCCGAAAGAGTAAATTTCGGAAAGTAGAAAAGTTCCTGACTGCTTGTAAAAATAGAATACTCGCCGTCTAACTGTAACTTGCGTGTCCGGAATTTGATGGCTTGCCCGTATGGAACATACGAGGATATCTGTTGATAGCTCATGATTATCGTGGTACCGTATGAGTAAACATAAAAAGGCAAGTCTTTCCATACTTTTGCCTTTTGATCATAAATCTGAAGTTTATTATTTCCCTTCAAATTGCAAAATGCTGACAATTCAATGAAAATTGAATCTTCTCCTTCACAACCTAAGTTTGAAGAATTTTTTTCATAATTAAAGTAAACATTTTTTATTTCAATAGGGTCATCCACTGTTATTCGAATTCTTTTCGAATAACTTCTTTTACATCCTCGATGTTTGTACTCCCCTGTTTCTGCAAAAATTTCAAATGTCTGATCTCCTTTTGCGTATGGCCTGTCAATAGGTATATTTGAAGATTCTGCAGCACTAATTCCGGCACAAACAGCAAGTCTGAATTTTATTGGTTTTTCATTGATAGACATTCCATTTACGAGGTATCTACCTCCAACCTGGCTAGGTACAAAGACATATTGGAAACTATTAAAATAATCATATTTTTTAGCACACGTCCATCCGGATTTATTTTGGTTATCTGAAAGAACAACACATTGTATATAATATCTGTTTTCCTGTGCAGAAAGATGGCAACAACAGGCTAAAATTACAATCATCCGAATGCTTTTGAACTTATATGATTTCATGATTTTCAGTCATTAAAATTTCACTATTCGTGTTTTTTTAAATAATTTTAATCAGACCCTTTCTCATCATAAACATCATAAATCAGCATTATCCGGTCGTGTCTTTCCAGTACAAGGTACAGCTTGTCAGAATATCTTTCATGATGGCGCTTTGTAGAATAACCAAAATTATAAAAACGGTAACTTTTTCCGGCAATGTACATGGAATCTTTTGAAAATAAAAAATTCCCTTTGGGGGGGAAATATCCTGTATAATCCTTTGCGCGTGTGATCATGAATACGGAATCTTTTACGGGTAAAAAGCTATAAATATCACCGAAGGACAACGTGTCTTGGATGTCATAATTGAGAAAATGACTTTCGCCCATTTTTTGATAATTTTCGGTAGTTATTACACGATCAATTACCCAATGTTTTCCATAAATAGCCGATAAATCTATGGTAGTGAAAGAGCATGTTTCGGATGAAACTTCATGACCATTATAGGCTGCTATACATTTCCAATAATAGTTTCTGTTTGGCAGCAATCTTTTTTCAATCGGCAGTCGAGAATAGCCTACGGCATCAAACGTAGAAATCATTTTATTTACAGGCGGATGCACAGTATCACAGTAAAAATGATACTGAGTCTCAATTATGGCACCATATTGTCGCACAGCCATTCCATCGAAACCAAAAGTTGGACACAAGGCAATTTCTGTTTCGCCATCTGTAATATAAGGTTTCCCAAAATCGGCTGAATAGTGGTTGTTATCATCATTGCATGATAATAATATACCGCTTACATAGATTATTAAAATTAACTTTTTCATATTATTTATTTTTTAATGATTTTTTATTATTTACAATTGAATTTATTTCACAAAGATAATAACAATTATCAGAAATTGCCGGTAGTTGTCAATTTTCTGTCTTTTCGAGTAACAGTGATCCCGAAAGAATAGCCATAGGCAAGGTTGGCGGAATATTGGAAGGCTTTGCGGACATTGTCGCTGTTGGCTACGGTTGCCGGACTGAGGTTGAAGTTGTGTTTTTTCAGCAGGGTGTATCCGCCGGTGATTCTCAGGTTGAAGATGTCGGCCGTATTGCCTTCGTTGCCTGTCATGTTGCTGTAGGTGGCGTTGAACGCGCACCTGAACGCTTCCCAAAACGTTTTTTGCACTGACAGGTTATAGCCGGCGGTTCCTGTGAAAGCGTCCGGCATTCGGTTGTAATTGTAGTTGATGGAGGCCGATGCGTTCCATTTTGGGGGAACAAGCGGTTGAGGAGTAAGGGATACCGCATCCATGGCTTCGGTCGGGACGCCGTCCCTGAGCAGGGTATAACGTTCCACTGCATAGCCGTAACGGTTGCCCAGCCGACATGTCCCCCCACATCCGCCGGCGCCCGGCGCAACAATATGGAATCCGGTCGCGGACTGCACAATAAGGCTATATTGCGATCCTGACCATGTGTAACAGGCGATGGCAAACAGCACAAAACGCGGTTAGATATTTGAACACCTTCATCTCAAAGCTTTTTTTAATACCGGCATAAGGTTTTTTATTCTCTATTCCCTATTCATTGGTGGTATTGCCGGTTCTTCGGATACTTTTGCGCCGTTTTTGCGTCGGGTATCGCGGGCTTTGATTTGCCGGTTATAGTATTGGTGCAGTTGGGTTATTTCGGCGACGAAAGGCGCGTAATTCAGGTCGTCGTAGAGGTAGCTGCCATACTGTACCGCGTCGAAGAACTGCGTGAGGGCTTTGCTACTGTTGCGTCGCAGTTCGGCGACATTCACCTCCGGTTCGGCGCCCGATTCGGAAATACGCAGGCGGAACAGTTGTTTGTATTCCCTGTTGAGTTCAAACAGTCGTTGGATGGCGGAGGACAGGTTCAGTCCCGCGAAGGCGTTTTGAAAGGCGGCGTCGGCGTTGATTTCTTTTTCGAACTTTTCCAAGCGTTCGGTTTCCACTGTTCGGGCGGCGGCGGCGATGGTGCGCGTGTCGTGTTTGTCTAACAGGGGAAGCAGCACGTCAACGTGGGGAGTAATTTCCGGAAAATCCAGATATTCCAACGCTTTTACGGCACGGGTGATTCCGTTGATCAGCAGGTCGCGTTCGTGGTCGATGAAGTTCATTTGCGCTACCAGTGCGCTGCTGCGCAGTTGAACACTCAAACTTTCCACTTCACTGCGAAACGACAGCAGTTCCCCGTAACTCTTTTCCACTCGGAGGCTGCTCACATTGTGCGCCTCGCAAATAGCGACGGTTTCTTTGTAAACGACGATAAATTCGTCGTTGCGCAGAGAGGGATAATGGATACGATTAATCTTTATTTTCATGACATTTTAATTTTAATTTATTTTGATTTAGTGATAAAAAATTTTTGTTATATCTTGTTTATTTCGCATCATTTAATGAAAAAAAGCGGCTTTCTCGGTGCGAGAAAAGACCGGTTGGAGAAAAAAACGGCTTTCTCGGTGAGAGAAAAGACCGGTTGGGGGAAAAAGCGGTTTTCTCGGTGAGAGAAAAGACCGGATAGAGAAAAAAGCGGCTTTCTCGGTGAGAGAAAAGACCGGTTGGGGAAAAAAGCGGTTTTCTCGGTGAGAGAAAAGACCGGATGGAGAAAAAAGCGGCTTTCTCGGTGAGAGAAAAGACCGGATGGAGAAAAAAGCGGTTTTCTCGGTGAGAGAAAAGACCGGTTGGGGAAAAACGCGGTTTTCTCGGTGAGAGAAAAGACCGATTGAAGAAAAAAGCGGCTTTCTCGGTGAGAGAAAAGACCGGTTGGAGAAAAAAGCGGTTTTCTCGGTGAGAGAAAAGACCGATTGGAGAAAAAAACAACTTTCTCGGTGAGAGAAAAGACCGGCTGGGGAAAAGAAATCAATGCCCGTCCTTTCTTTAACTATTTCCCAACAAAAATTGAATTTCATTTTAAAATTAATTTAGTTTGCAAAAAAAATCCAGCAGCAAATATACAGGATAAAAATTCATTTTGCAACTATTTATCGTTAAATTTTGGGAGGTGATGTAAAAAGTATGCTACTTCATACAAAGCCGAAATTGATGTAAAAAAACGCGAGGTTAAAAGCTTTAAAATGGTTGAACAGTTTCTTTGAAAAACAGCAAGTTTTACGG
>JAIRLS010000060.1 GCA_031259205.1 Bacteroidales bacterium
TGACTGTAAATGAATACGGGTGCAAATTTAGATGAATATGATAAAATTTCCAAACGCGCGCATGAAAAAGTTTTTTTCCTCGCCTGTCAGGGTAATAACCGTGCAAAAAACAAAAAATCCGGTATAAAAACGATGGGCGTTTTCCTGTTATTTTTCTCTGTTGAACAGTTGGGTGATCAGGTTTTCCAATTCTTTTTTGCGGGAATTGTCGGACAGGTTCACTTTTTCCAACAGTGACGCACATTCCGAGTGACAGTAGCTAATGGCCTGTTTTGCCTTTTGGTTGATTTCCAGTTGGTCGTAGATGGCTTTTACATTGCCTATTTTGTCTTCGGGCGGTAGCGTACGGTTGTTCAACAGCGAGAGCAGGCGGGCGCCGGTATCGCTGTCGGCCGTTTGCAGCGCCGTCAGCAAGAGGTAAGTTTTTTTCCCTTCCAGAATATCGCCTCCGAGTTTCTTCCCGAAAACATCGGAATTGCCGTACACGTCCAACCAATCATCCTGAATTTGGAAAGCTGTCCCAAACTTTACTCCCAACCGGTGAAGCGTTTCGATGTTTTGTTGGTCGGCGCCGCCGCAGATGGCGCCGATGCACAGGCTTGCCGTTATCAATGCGGCGGTTTTCAGAGTGATCATGCGAAAGTGGTTTTCAACAGTCACCTCGTTGTCGGATTCAAAATCCATGTCGTATTGCTGACCTTCGCATACGGCCAACGCCGCGATGGAAAAGGCATTCAGCAGGGACGGCTGCAATTCTATCGGAGCGCGGCAGAGATACCGGTAAGCCAGTGCATGCATGGCGTCGCCCGAAAGGATGGCTGTGTTTTCAGACCATTTCTTGTGTACTGTCGGACGGTTTCGTCTGACGTCGGCATTATCCATCAAGTCGTCGTGTATCAGAGTGAAATTGTGAAAAACTTCAATAGCAACAGCCGGCATGATCGCTTGCTGTATATCATCGCTGAAAAGATTGCACGCCATCAGCGTCAAGGCAGGACGAAGGCGTTTCCCGCCACATTCAAGCATGTAGGCCACCGGTTCGTAGAGATGCTTCGGCGCATTGTGGCCGATGCGCAACTTTTTTATTTGTTCCTCAATAATGGAACCACATTCTTTGATGCTATAAACCATGATATATTTATGTATTAAAGATATTGGCGGAGATGTAAAAAATATGCTGTCATAAAAATTGGACAATCAGGAAGAAATGGCGTATTTTTTCAAAAAGAAAATAACAATCACACTCCATTGTCCCGATTGCCGGAGCGCAAAGATAAGGAAAAACAGCAGAAAAATATCGAAACAGCAGAATTATTTGTGTAAAACTTATGGACGTCAGTTTATTGCGATCATGCCCTGCTATACAAAGGATGTCATTCCGCCCTGATACAAATGAGGCTTGTTCGCGGCACGGGTATCAGAGATATTGCAGAGATGGAGAGAATCAGCATCAAAAAAATATCGTCGGTATTAACCGGCTCCCGGCATCTGATTCAGCCCAAACAACATATTATGGATGGTCGCGTTAATTTTTTGCGCTCCATAATTCTTCCGGCTTTTCTAATTGACAAATGTACTCAAAAAATCAATAACATTTCAAAAAAAGAATTAATCGGGAAGCGATTTTTTAACTATATTTGTAGTGAAATATGGAAGAGCAGCGTTGTGGTTTTGATGTTTGTATCTATCAGATAATCAATATAAAAATAATCATTCATGGAAGATAAATTGATTCCGGAAATTCCGAAGAAGAAACCAGTTAAAAGGATATCCATGCAGAGTATCGCTGATGCGGCTGGAGTGTCGCGGTCTACTGTTTCGTTTGTCTTGAACGGTAAGGAAAAAGAAGGCAGGATCAGCGAAACGGTAGCGAAAAAAGTACGCCTGACCGCCAAAAAGATGAATTATCAAATCAACGGGATAGCCCGTAGCCTTCGTACGGGATGCACTAATACGATAGCCCTGGTCATTGCGGACATTTCGGATGTTTTTTTCGGCACATTGGCCTATCATTTGCAGGAATATGCCGAATCAAAAGGTTATGCGCTTATTATCATCAATACGGGTGAAAAAAAAGAAAGATTGCAGCCGGTCTTTAATATGCTTAGCAACAGACAAGTAGATGGAATCATCATGGTGCCTGTTTCCAATATCGAAGAAGGAAAGATAGAAGATTTGAATCCCGATATTCCAATGGTATATGTTGACCGTTATTTTAAGACATTGACAACCAGCAGAGTTATTATCAACAACTATGAAGTGTCCAAGATGGCTACCCAACTGCTTATCGGCAAGGGATGCAGGAAAATAGCGCTGGTGTCATATACGGAAAGCCTGATGCACATACAGGACAGGAAACAAGGCTACATGGATGCTTTGTCGGCTGTTGATGCATTGGACAGTCAATTTATTTGCGAAGTGGGCTATTTCGGCCTGAAATATGAAAAAGTCATGGATTTTTTGAAAGAGAAATATACGACATGCGGCATCGACGGACTTCTTATGGCAACAGGAGGATTGACTTCCGTCGCCAGCCGCTGCCTTCTGCATTTGGGAATTAAACCGCAATTGGATATACAACTCGTCGGTTTCGGCAGAATAGATGTGGCAACCGGCGTTTCGATACCTTATGTGAAACAGCCGATGGAAGAAATATGCCGACACTCGCTGGATATTTTGCTGAATCAGATAGAGAGCAAAACCGAAAAAAGAATCAATTGTGTTTTGCCCGCGTCCATTGTCACCGACTCTATATAAATAAAGCAGAAGACGTTACGACAACATCGGCATGAAAAACGCAGGATACGGGTACGTTTATCGGGCTATTTCATTCGATTTTCCTTCCGTTTTCCAGCAGGTACCGTTCGGCTTCTGCCGACCAAACGCCGTTGTTGGCTTTCACCAATGTTGCCAGCCGTGCAGCCAGCGAATCGGTTTTGCCTTTTTCGTCCAGTTCGTCCAGTGCGGTTAACGGAAATTCGATATGGGTGTATATCAATTTTTTACCGCCCGGCAGGTGTGGTAAATTTTGAGTGGTTTCTATCACGGCATTCAGTCCGCCGATATGCGTAATCATGGCTGCGGGGTTTAGCGTTCCGGCCGACATCATGTTCAGCGCTTCCACCATGTCGTCGGTATTGCCGCCGCTGGTACCCACAATATGGGTGAAAGCATAATGAACATTGTAAAAATTCAGTTCGGCGCTGAAAGTTGTGTCGGAAGGGCCTGCAAAGAAGTTCAGGCAGCCATCCTGTCCCAAAAGGCGGTCGGCCTGTTCCACCACTTGTTTTACGGGAGCGAACACCAGCACATCATCGAATCCCTTTCCGCCGGTCAGTCCTCTCATGTGCTTTTCCGCGTCGGGCGTTTCTTGGGTATTGAGATAGACAAGCCGGATACCGTTGCGGGCGGCTTCTTCGACGGTATAGAGCGATGCGGCGCGTGTCAGTCGGGCATTGTCGATGTCGGTAACAATCAATAGCGCCGGTCGGCGCGGACTGTGGACGATGTAATTGATAGCTGCCAGTCCCATCGGGCCGACGCCGGCAAGTATGGCCATGTTTCCTCCTTCTTTGATGCCCATTTCGTGATGATATATGCCATTGCGGGTGTGATAAGCGGCATGGAAGGCGCCAATGACACACGACATCGGTTCCGCCAGCGAACCCAGAAAAAACGCATCGCCGGAATATTCCAACAGGCAATTCATTTCCATCACCTCGTTGGGAATCACGATATAAGTAGCATTTCCGCCGATGTAGCGGTAGGAGTAACCGGGAGCGTCCAGACTGCCCTTATAGTTCAGGGCGGGCTGTATGGAAAATTTGGAACCGCTGTGGAATTTATTCTGCCACTTTTTGCCTACTTCAATGATTTCGCCGCAGAACTCATGACCGATAATCACCGGATGAATTGCTACGTCGTCGGGTACGCGCTTGTGGTCGGCGCCTTGCCGGACGGCTTTGTAACTGGACATGCAAAGGCTGTCGGACACTACTTTTGCCAAAATCTCATCCTCTTTGATGCCGGGGAGATCGAACGTTTCCAGCCGGAGGTCGTTTTTACCATACAGGCGTACTGCTTTGGTTTTCATTGTTTTGATTATTTTTAATTGAATACGATAATTTACAAAATTAGAAAAATTATTATTGTTGTGCTTGATAAATCATTTTTAAATCGGCTAAAGCGATGGCAGCGGCGGCTTCCAGCACGGGAGGAACCCGAAGGGTGATGCAGGCGTCGTGGCGGCCGGGCGTTTCCAGCATAACGGTTTCGCCTGTACGGAGGTTGGCGGTTGCTTGCGGACGGGCAATCGACGAAGCAGGTTTTACGGCTACCCTGAAAATAACAGGGTTTCCATTGGTAATGCCGCCATTGATACCGCCGGCATGATTAGTGACGGTGGCGCCGTCTTTTCCTGCAAAAGCGTCGTTGTGGTCGCTTCCCCGCATACGGGCAGCGGCAAATCCGGCGCCAAACTCAATGCCTTTGACGGCAGGGACGGCGTATATGATGTGAGCTATTACGGATTCGACACTGTCGAAGAACGGTTCGCCCCATCCGGCAGGCGTTCCGGATACCGTACATTCTACAATGCCGCCCACCGAATCGCGTTCGTTGATACATTGCTCGATAATGTCGGCCCAGTCCGCGCTTCCGCCGATTTCAAGGATACGGCTTTCGACGACAACAGGCGCAATGATTTTTTTAGCTATGACGCCCGCCGTCACTAACCCTGCCGTAAGGCGTCCCGAAAAATGCCCGCTCCCGCGATGGTCTGCAAAGCCCCTGTACTTTTTTCCGGCCGTAAAATCGGCGTGTCCCGGACGCGGAATGTCGCGAAACAACGAATAATCCTTCGAAACGGTGTCGGTATTCGCTATTTCTATCAAAACAGGGCTTCCTGTGGTAAAACCGTTGAATACGCCACTCATGATCCGGGGTAAATCGGCTTCCCTGCGCGGCGTGGTTCCTTTTGCCCCGCTACGCCTCCGGCTCAAATCATGCTCAAAATCATCTTCCGATATTGCAATGCCCGCAGGACAACCATCAATGCAAACTCCTGTACAACAACCGTGTGATTCACCAAAAATACCGACGCGAAAAATTCTTCCAAACGTATTCATTGTTATAAATATTGATTTTTGTTTCTCATTCGCTGCACGACATGTTATTTGCTCCTGTCGAATCGGCAACTCTGTCGTAGAGGGTTGTGATCAAGCCTCTACCCGTTTTTACGACTTTGCCCTCCTGATTCAGGTCTGTTAATATCTTGTCCAATAAACCGTTGATGAAAACAGAACTTTTAGGTGTGGAATAATATTTGGCTAATTCAAGATATTCATCGAAGGTAACGTTGACGGGGATGGTAGGAAATTCGATCAGTTCATTGATCGCCATTTGCATGATAATCTTGTCCGAGAATGCGATACGTTCCAGATCCCAATTATCCGTGCAGCGTTCTATCAAGTTTTCATATTCATCGTAGTGCTGAATGGAAACCGTCAGCAACTTGCAAGCAAAATCTTTGTTTTCTTTTTCTTTGTTTTCGTCCGACCGGCACAACAGTTCTACTTCTCTGTCGTTTTTCATTCCCTTGATGGTTTTTATAACATAAGCCAGTATGAAATCAATGTCGTCATTCCAAAAGATGCTTTGTTCTTCCATGATTTGAACAAACAGTTCGGACTCTACCGGTTCATTGGCGAAAAACTCTATCAGCACATCCTTGTCTTTTTCGTAATGGTTGGCTTCGTCGTTCATGTAAGCGTTGTAATAGTCGGATTTCGTCAAATTCAGATAAAGGTTTTTAATCAATTCCGGATAATTTACCCAGCTCAGTTTGTGTTTGTCCGTATAATCGCGGAACGTCCTGCATGTTTCCAATTGCCGTATGACGGCATTGTCAATAAAACGGGTGTTGGGATGAAGATCATCCCAAGTCGGAAGCCGCTTGTTTTTTGCCAGATCAATGCGCGATTCGGCATAGCGTTTCACGTCGAGGAGCAGCAACAATAAATAAAAATAAAGATCGTTGGCTTTTTGGATGCTAAAATCCAGCATCTTCACCGGCTTATTCAGCATGGAAACATCCGGTTCGTAAAAAGCGGCACGTTTCGCTTTTTGAGTGCTTAATACTTCGCCTGCTACCTCAACTTCTTGGGTCTTATCATTTTGCGTATGACTCCAGTATGCATATAAAATCTGGAAAATTTTGATACGAAGCAACCTTCTGCTAATCATAAAATTCAAAAAAAACTAAAAAACGCGACAAAGGTACATCATTTTTGTAATTGTTCTGTATCTTTGCCATGTTTTTATGTAGTATCATCAAATAAAATTTGTGCATCAATCAAATAATCTGCTTAGTCGAATAAATTCACCATCCGAGTTGAAACAATTGACTGTGGACGAGTTACAGTTGCTGGCAGACCAACTCAGGCAGTTTATTATTGAGTCTGCCAGCCATAATCCGGGACATCTTGGCGCGAACCTCGGCGTGGTGGAACTGACGGTTGCGCTTCATTATGTCTTCAATACGCCCGACGATAAGATTGTTTGGGACGTCGGCCATCAGGCGTATGCGCACAAAATTCTTACAGGACGCAGGGATTTGTTCTCAACCAACCGGAGATACGGAGGTTTAAGTGGTTTTCCATCGCCTGTAGAAAGCGAGTACGATGCTTTCGGAGCGGGACATTCGTCCACTTCCATCTCGGCAGCGCTGGGCATTGCCACCGCATCAAGACTGAAAAACGAGGAACGGCAGGTGATTGCCGTTATCGGCGACGGATCGCTGACCGGAGGCATGGCATTCGAAGCGCTTAACCACGCCGGCGCGACAAAAGCCAACATACTGGTCATCCTGAACGACAACAATATGTCCATTGATCCAAATGTGGGCGCCCTGAAGGAATACCTGCTGAACATCACCACTTCCGATACTTATAACCGGTTGAAAAAAAAGGTGTGGGACGTGCTGCACAGATGGCCGCGCTCCCGCGAAATCATCCAGCGCATCGAATACGGCATTAAATCGGTACTTCTCAAACAGGGCAATCTATTTGAAGCGCTGGGATTTCGCTACTTTGGCCCTGTGGACGGGCACAACCTGCCCTATCTGACCAATGTTTTGCAGGATTTGAAACAGATACAATGCCCTAAATTGCTTCATGTGAGGACAGTGAAAGGCAAAGGGTACAAATTTGCCGAAAAAGACCAGACGCGCTGGCATGCGCCGGGAATATTCAACATGGAAACGGGCGAACAGCTACGCACGAAGGCCGATAAACCGCAACCGCCTTCTTTTCAGGAAGTTTTCGGCAAGACGCTGATGGAACTGGCCTCCATGAACGACCGGATTGTAGGCGTCACGCCCGCCATGTCCACCGGTTGCATGATGACTTTCCTGATGCAGCGGTTTCCCGAACGGTTTTTCGACGTCGGCATCGCCGAACAGCACGCCATCACTTTTTCCGCAGGCCTTGCCATCAGCGGAATGATTCCTTTCTGCAACATCTATTCCACCTTTCTACAACGCGGCTACGATCAGGTGATTCATGATGTAGCGCTGCAAAAACTGCCTGTGGTGTTGTGTATTGACAGAGCCGGACTGGTGGGAGAAGACGGAGCTACTCACCACGGCGCCTACGATATGGCCTACCTGCGACTGGTGCCCAACATGATTGTGGCTGCGCCGATGACAGAGGCCGACCTCCGGCACCTGATGTACACGGCCCAAAACGAAAAACACGGCCCCTTTGCTATCCGTTATCCTAAAGGACACGGACTGAACACCGGACAGGATACGCCTTTCCAAACTGTCCCCATCGGAAAGGGACGAATTATCAGGGAAGGGACGGATATCGGCATTATCAGCACAGGCACGGCAGGCCTCAACGTGATAAAAGCTTGCCGGCAACTGGAAAAATCCGGAATTCAGGCTGCTCACTATGACCTGCTTTTCCTGAAACCTATTGATGAAGAGTTGCTGCATTCCATCTGTAACAAGCATCGCAGAATTATCATTGTGGAAGACGGCGCTGTGACGGGCGGACTGGGCAGCGCCGTCCTGGAATTTGCCGACCGGCACCGCTATCACGCCAACATTGCGCTGCTGGGCATCCCCGATCGATTCATCTCACATGGCCATATCAGCGAACTGCAACGTGAATGCGGATACGACGCGGACGGTATTACCGCAAAAGCAAAATCCATGATGCAACGACACCCGTCGCCGTGCGTGGAATGACACATACGGCAACAAAAACGGCGGCTTTCCCGCAGGAAAACCGCCGTTAACTTGAACTTAAGTTCGACAAAGTCTTAGTTAACTTTTGCCTTCAACTCAGCTCCGGGAGCAAATTTTACTACCTTCTTGGCTGCGATTTTAATTTCCTTTCCTGTTTGCGGGTTGCGACCCGTACGGGCGCTTCTTTTTACAACAGAGAAGGATCCAAATCCAACCAATGCGACCCTGTTACCTTTTTTCAAGGCAGCACCTGTTACTTTCAAAAAAGCATCCAATGCTTTTTTCGAATCGGCTTTGGTGAGTTTTGCTTCGCTCGCGATAGCATCTATCAATTCGGCTTTGTTCATGATAAAAAAAATTAAATTAAAAAAAAATTATTTGTATTAAAATTAAAAACTGCTCAAAAATATGTATTCCATTTGATATCACCAAATTTTTTTGTCAAAAAAAAAAAAATGTTTACGAAAAAAAATGGCTTGAAATCAATATTTCATATTTCAGCTCGAAAATGTCAAATTAATTTCATCCGCCGATTAATTTGTTTCGTCACTGAAATATACTCATATACGTAAAGGCATAAAAAAAGTTTCGGAAAAAATAAAAATTCCCCAAAAAATGCTGTTTACCGCTCTTTTTTTCCGGCAAGGACACAAGGCAATTTAAAAAATTTGTTGAATCCGGAAGGGGTATAAGCGTGAAGATAGATCATGTATAATCCGGTTGAGGCTTTGCGGTGGCTGTCGTTAAAACCGTCCCACGTGATCACTCCCTCTGTTCCTGAAATTTGTTGCTTGAGCAATTGCCGGACTCTTCGTCCCGATGCGTCGAAGATGATCAGGTCAACGGTGGTTGCCGGCGCTTCCAAACGGTAACAGATGTTCAATACGTCGTCGATACCGTCGTTGTCGGGCGAAAAAACTTCCGGAAACAGCGTCACGCCGCTTTGCTCGGCAACCGCTTCCGTAAACTGCGAGTTTTTCCGGCCGGGCGTAGCAAAACTTGCCGTTTGCGCAGCGGTGTGCCAATTGGACGGATCGAGGGAGTTTCGGTCGGGATGCAAACGTTCCAGCGATACTCCTGTCGTTTCCGTCAGAGCGTCGGTATGTTCCGCCAGGGAATAATGTATCTCGTCCACTATCTGCAAACTGCGGTTGAGCAATACTGCCATCCCCGATTCCCTTGTCAGCGACGGCATATCCGGCAATTGAAGAAAGCAGTCCGGATTATCGACATTGTATTGCCGGATGAGAGCGTCCGTATTCCGAGAAATTACCAGATACTGCCCGGGCAACAGCAGGAAGGCTTCTTCCGACAAGGCGACCGGTGAGGACAAATTACCGGAAGAGTTGCGCAAGGCTATCATCAAATCGTTTACACGAAGCGCTTTCTGCGAACGGTTGTAAAATTCGATAAACGAATAGCCCTCAGGTAAAGGCCGGAAAAGGATTTCGTTGAAAACCGCATCCAGACTGTCCGGTCTTTGAGGAAGAGCAAAGCGGAAATGCGCCGGCGGAACGGCGTATCCGGCGCAATCGAGTATCCCGCTTGTTACGGATAATTCGTACCATTGGTTCTCCCGTAGCGGCTCCTGCAATGTCAGTTGTATCCGGTCGAAACGATTTCCTGCAATTTGCATGTCGGCGATGCTTACCGCCGGATATATTGAGAAAACCGGCGCTATCCCGTCCAAAGATTTTGATACATATAATATAATGGTATGGTTGTCGCCAACGGCTATTTTTTGAATACGGGGTTGCTGCATATCGGCATTGTCAGACGACACCGAGTTTTCTTTCCCGGGCGTTCCTCCGTTGCCGTCAACAGAGGCTTTCCAGTTGAATGCCCCGGAACATGGCTGTTCGGGGTCTATCCGTTCAAGCGACCATCCGCCGTCGTCCTTGTAGTCGTCGGCATACCAGTCGGCAGTGAAGTCTATCCATGAGATGACCGTTTCGTCGGCATTCCGCAGGCACAGGTATTGCCCGGTATTAGCGACAGCCGATTGAGCGCCCAACAGCGGCAGGACGGTTCCGAAGGGTTCCAGAGCGGGAACGGCATTGGGATGAGCCAGCAGCAAATAGCTTTTTGCCGGAAACAGATACGAAGGAAAAACTTTCGACGTTGTGCCGTAGGTGAACGTCCAACCGTTCAGTTCGATGTTTTTCTCCGAATGATTGTACAGTTCGACGTATTCATATTGAGGAAGATAAACCGGAGGAGAAGGATTGGCCATGACCTCGTTGATGACAATATCGTTCGACAAAGCCCGGCACGGAACGGAAAACGACAGCAACGTGTCGCGCATGACGTTGCCGACCGAATCGGCAAGTCCGCGCACCGACAGCGTCAATTCGACCCCGCACGGCAATGCAGGCGGTAACGGCAGGACAACGGTCGCCGGCTCTTCGCCGACGGCGGCATTTCCGGGAATAATGTTTCCGGGCATGAAGGAAAATGCTCCGGGAAGGCCGGCGATAGACACCGGTTCGGAGAAAACCAGCCTTAGCCCGTTGTTGTCGCCGTCCAAAGAAACGACAACAGGCGCTTCCCGATCGGTATATTTCTGTCCTTCAACATGGAAATCGTCGAAAAAGAAGGACTTGGAACGAGTTTGGGTGTAGATGCAAGCTACCCCAAACCATGCCGACGCACCGATCTGTTTGTCGGTTGCACTGCCTTCCGTTACGTCTTCCGATTCGCTCGAAAGGCGTGTTTTCAGCGTCCAAAGCCCTTGTCCGTCGCGTGTGACGGATACCTGCACGAGACTGGAAGAGGCGTTCAACGCTCCGTTGCGGCCGTCAATCACCATTGTCGATGTATTGCCGGTTTGCCGGAAAAGGCAGATATCGCGGTCGGAACTGCCTCCCAGCCGCAGGTAATATCCGTTGAGTGGCGCTGATAAGTCCGGCCGGTCGGACGTGAGGTATACCTTCGCATAGTTGGTCGCAGACGGATTGAAAGTTATCCGGAAAACAAATTTCCACAAGGCGTCAAAAGCCGCTTCCGAAGCCGTTGACAGGAAAGCAGTACCGGCGGATGAATCATTGAGCCGCAACCAGCCGGTGTCCACCATAAATTTCGAACTTTCGCCCTGCCATTCCGGAAAAGATGAAAAATCACCGTCCGAAAAATCGTCATTCCACTGGGCAGTCATAGTGTTTGTCCATAAATTGCCCGCCGTTAGCCAAAGCAATATTTTCATTTTCATGATTACATAAACGGTTTGATTTCGAGTGGAAAATTACATACAATTATCGGTATCAACAAATAAAAATCTTTTGGGTTATGCTGTGCGCGGTCATAAACTACGTTATTATACAATTGAAAATTAAAGGTTAACAGCGTCTCCAATTCTTGTATATTTTCGTGTTGTTTAGTTTTGATCGGTTTATTGTCAATCACAGTTTTGAACTCATCGAAAGTGTCGTAATATTCACAATTCAAGCACTCTTTCTTTGTCCATTTCATAATCATTCTATGATATTCAAATTGGGAACGTATGATGGCAAAAACAGCAACTTGATATTCAGGTTTTTAGAATGTTGTAAATCGTGGGTAAGTGCCTTGGTTGCTCCAAGCGCATTATAACGTTTTCTACCCGACATTGTGGGAACAAAATACGGATAGCGCGCCACAAGTATTCCCAAAAAGAACCGAAAACAAAATGTGAAGCATCGGCAAACAGGAGGATTCTTTCCCCTGCTTTTGCTTCCTTTATTTGAGGTTTGATGTTTTCTTCCAAAAAAATTTTCCGCTCGTTTTTCCCCCTTTCGTCAAGGCCTTGGCCGGTATCGAACGAACTTTCATAAATCTAAATTCCAATGATTTAAAAAATTCCCTTACTTGTGTTTCCTTGCGATCCATGCCTGTCATTTCTTTTATTTTTGCTGATGCTTCTCTTATGGAACGAGGAGGATGTTCCAAAAAATACGGCGCTATCGTGCCTGAAAATTTTTTCAAATTACTCTGTGACCGATAAAATTTAACTTCTTTCAATCCCTCAATGCCTCCTTCCATGTATTGACGGAAATATTTAAGCAAGGTGTTATTGATTATGTTTAATATCTTGCATATTTGCCTGTTAGGAAGTTCGATTCCTTTCAAATAAAGCGCCTCCATCTTTTTCTGTACTCTTGGATGGGGATGCTCATAACGTTGCAGGCGCAAAAGAGGAATATTGCTTGATTTTATTTATACGTTAAACATAATTATTTTTTTGCAAATGTACAAATTATTCCTGAAACGACAATATATATATCGTATAT
>JAIRLS010000061.1 GCA_031259205.1 Bacteroidales bacterium
TCCTCCGGCGGACTGGGGGATGAGATCCGGTTTTCAGGGCGGATTGTCGCTGGAGTTTCCGCTCAATGACCGCGTCTACCTGCAACCTTCCGTTTTCTTCTCTTCCCAGGGATTCAAAGAGGATTATGAGATGACAGGCACTTTGACCCCCGCGCAAAGAAAGTTTTCTTTCTACTACCTGCAAGTGCCCGTCAATGTCCAGTATAAGCTGGATATAGGTATTCCCGAACTTGTTTTTCAGGCCGGTCCTTTCCTCCAGTATGGCTTATTCGGACGGCAAAGATACTCCATCAAGAATGTACAAAAGGAATTGACCGACGAGTATAAAAAGTTGCAATTCGGCAATGACAAAAAAACCGACAATATTCGTCCCAAATTCCATTACGGCGTCGGGGCAGGCCTGGGTATTCAGGTATCGCGGCTGCTGCTGACGGCAGGGTATAATTTCACCCTGTCCGAATTTTCGTTCACGAAACAGGCCAGTGGAAGGAATTACGACGCGAAGTTGAAAAACGGCAGTCTCTTTGTCAATTTAACCCTCTATTTCGGGAAATATCTGCCTTTGTTTCCCGAAGAATAACAGGTTCGCATACGCTTCGCGTCCCTGCGGGACTTTTTTTAACCACAAAGTCGCACAAGTAACACAAAGTAAAAAAACTTCGTGAAACTTCGTGCCCTTTGTGGTTAAAAAAACGCACAAAATAAAAAAACATTTGCGCTTTCGGGCGAAAACTTTTCGCCTCTACAAGGCGTCACAGCCTCGCCGTCGTTATTGACGGCGACCTATTTCCGTCCAGATTAACGCGCTTGTGCCGAGCACAGCCACGTTGCTTTCCGGCAGGGATGAAAGTTCGACGGGTATTTTGCCCTGATAGTTTTTCAGCAGGCTGCGGTTAAAACTTTCGCGGACAGGTTTGAGGAGCAGTTCGCCGGCTTTGGCCAAGCCGCCGAAGAGGAAAATGGCTTCCGGCGAAGTGTGGGCTACCGCATCCGCCAGTTTCACGCCCAGCAATTCGCCGGCCAGCCTGAACGCTTCCCGTGCGATGAAATCGCCGCGCGTAGCTGCGTGGTAAATTATTTCGGACGTCAGTTGAAGGAAGGAATAGTTGCGCAGTTCGCTGGGGTCGTTATATTCTGCCAGCAGTTCGAAGACGGTGCGTACAATTCCGGGAGCGCTGACGTAGGTTTCCAGACATCCGCGCCGTCCGCAGGCGCAACAGCGTCCGTTTTCCTTCGCGAGGACATGTCCTATCTCTCCGGCAAAACCGTCGTGTCCGTACAGCAATTCGCCGTTGGTTACCAGTCCGCTCCCCAAGCCTGTCCCCAGGGTGATCAGGATAAAATCCTTCATGCCTTTGGCGCCGCCGTAGATCATTTCGCCCAGTGCGGCGGCATTGGCGTCGTTGGTAACGGCAACCGGCATTGCAAAACGCTCCTGCAACAGTTTCACCAGCGGCACTTGTTGCCCCTGCGTCCATTTCAGGTTAACGGCGTATTCGATACAGCCGTTCTTATAATTGCCGCAGGGAGCTCCTACCCCAATGCCTTTCACATCGGCGACGGACGACACTTCTCGAATGGCGTTGCCCAGCGTTTCGGTTAACTCGTCGAGGAAAACGTTAAGTTGATCCAGATTTTCCGTAGGGATAGTTCCTTCTGCCAAAATGTCGGCAGAGAGATCAACAATGGCATATTTGACAGAGGTTCCGCCGATGTCTATGCCGACTACTGCTTCTTTTTTCATGTTTGATATTTTATGCGGGTTAAAATTGTGAATACGGCAGGGGTGAAAGCAGTCTGCTTTGGTTGTTGGTGGCGGTATGAGCATATTCGGGAAGGATTCTGATGCGATTCCAGTCCTCATGATTCACAAAACGGCTCCATGCCTCGTTGCGGGTCGGCTCGTCCCTGTACCATGTAAGGTAGATCAGCGCCGGCATGTTGGCGCCGGCGATGATTTCGCCGTAGCAGACCGAATGAATGCCTGTCTTGTCGAATATGTCGATCTCGTCCTTGTTAAACATTTTGATTTTCCGTTGGTTGGCTTCCTCGTTGGGGCTATGATACAGCCTGAATTCAAAGAGCGTCCTCTCTTTGTCGGGCTGGCGCATCTGCGGGATTTTGTCAAAAGCTTCGCAAAGGTAGGACACAAAATCGACGTAAGGCGGACGAACCGCCGTAAAGTCGAAATAAGGCTGAGCGTCTTTCCTGAAAACCTCGTCGTTCCAGATTTCTTTTTTTGCCTTATAATAGGTATGGACGTCGGGATAAACGAACAACAGGTAGCGCGACGGGGTGGCTTCCGTCCGGTAGGGCTTGAAAGCGCCCACTTTGGCGCCCAGCCGGTTGTATGCGGGGATAAGGACGGTTCGGAAGTATTCGTCCGGCGCCGCGCTGTCGCCGGTAAGCGTATATATCCGCCATTCGTAGATTTCTTTCGTCCGGACGCCGCCGGAAAGTTCAGACGATGACGAGGCGCATCCGCCTGTCATCAATGCGACGATAAAAATGCCGCTCAATAAGGCTATTCTGTTCATGAAAAATAAGTTAGACAAAGAATAAAAACTGATAATATTTTGCACGAAAGTAATACAAGAGTCATACATCTGCAAATTTTCATGAAAAAATTTTCATCCGGCAGCGGCAACGGACTGCCGGACAGTGACGCGCCTATTTTGTATAGCGCTCATACCGCATGAGTTAAAGAAATTATTCGTCGGTAATTGTGAATTAAAAAAGAATATCTACCTTTGTGAAATCTTTGGGACAAGAATTTTTAAATGTATTTTGGTGACAATGAAAAATTTCAGTAATCTGTATATTTTCGGTTTTTCGTCGGCGCTGGTGCTGCTGGTAGCGGCTGCGCTGTCGTTTACCTCGCTGTCGCTGTCGGACAGGCAGAGTGCGAATGTGGAAATAGAGCGCAAGCAAAATATTCTTTCGGCGCTGGGAGTGGAGTCAGAGGCGCAAGAAGTCGAAACGAAGTACGAACAGTACATCCGTCGGGGCGTCGTTATCAAAGCCGACGGCAGCGAGGCGAACGGCGAATCGCCGGAAAAAATCGACCTGAAAAAGGAAAGCCTGAAACCTGTCGCAGAACGGTTGCTGCCGCTTTACACGGCAGAAAAGGAGGGCAAATCGTATATCGTCATTCCCGTAAGGGGAACGGGATTGTGGGGACCCATCTGGGGAAATGTGGCATTGGAGGACGACATGAACACCATCTACGGCGTAACCTTCGACCACAAGGGCGAAACGCCGGGATTGGGCGCAGAAATCAATACTCCGGCCTTCCAGCAACAGTTTCGGAACAAGAAACTGTTTGACGCTTCGAACAGATTCCTTTCTGTAGCGGTGGAAAAACCGGGTTCCTACACGCCCAACGACCATACGGTGGACGCCATCTCCGGAGGCACGCTCACCAGCAAAGGGCTGCAAACCATGCTGAAAACCGGTATTGAACCCTACCAAACCTATTTCTCACAACATAAATCCAATTGAAAATGAACATTTTCTCTTCGAAACAAGCGAAACCGCTGTTGAATCCGCTCCTGAAAGACAATCCGGTAACGGCGCAGGTGCTGGGTATTTGTTCGGCACTGGCCGTGACGGTCAAACTGGAACCGGCGCTGGTCATGGCGCTTTCGGTGACCGCCGTGTGCGGCTTTTCCAACCTGATTATCGCCCTCATCCGCAACCTGATTCCCAACAGCATCCGTATCATCGTGCAGTTAGTGGTGATTGCCGCGCTGGTAATCATTGTCGATCAGATTCTGAAAGCCTTTGCCTACGAGGTGAGCAAGCAACTGTCCGTGTACGTGGGCTTGATTATCACCAACTGTATCATCATGGGACGGCTGGAAGCCTTTGCCATGGCGAACAAGCCGATTCCTTCCCTTCTCGACGGTTTCGGCAACGGCCTCGGCTACGGCCTCATTCTGGCGCTCGTGGCTTTTGTACGCGAACTGTTCGGGTCGGGCAGCATACTCGGCTGGAAAGTGATGCCCGGCGGATTTTACGAACTCGGCTATCAGAACAACAGTCTGGTCATTCTTCCGCCCATGGCGCTGATTATCGTCGGCGTCATCATCTGGGTGCAGAAAGCGCACACGAAAGAAGCAAAATAACGTCTTAAAAAACATTATCTAATGGAAAACATATTCAGCATCTTCGTCAAGTCGATTTTTATCGACAACATGATTTTCGCCTATTTCCTCGGCATGTGTTCGTACCTTGCAGTGTCCAAAACGGTAAAAACGTCCATGGGGCTTGGCCTGGCAGTGATTTTCGTACTGCTGGTCACCGTGCCGGTGAACTATCTGCTGGAAAACTACCTGTTGAAAGCGGGCGCACTGTCGTGGCTGCACCCTTCACTGGCAGACGCGGACTTGAGTTTTCTCAGTTTCATCATTTTCATTGCGGTGATTGCCTCTATCGTGCAATTGGTGGAGATGGTAGTGGAGAAATTCGCTCCCGCGCTGTATTCGTCGCTGGGCATTTTCCTGCCGCTGATTGCCGTCAATTGCGCCATCATGGGCGCCTCGCTGTTCATGCAGGAACGCGAATACGCCAATATCGGCGAGGCCACCGCCTTTGCGCTGGGGTCGGGCATCGGCTGGTGGCTGGCCATTATCGGTATTGCCGCCATCCGCGAAAGAATCACCTACTCGAACATCCCCAAACCCTTGCAGGGATTAGGCATCGCCTTTATCATCACCGGACTGATGGCCATCTCGTTTATGAGTTTCATGGGAATAAAACTGTAAATTAAAAGATGTATCAATAAAATGACAGCCGGAATGTATCACTTAAAGGAATATGCCACAGGAACGATTGCTGCGCAGCCGTTTGTCATTTCCTGCGCGGGAAATTATTTTTCCAGCGCAACCGTTTGTCATTTCCCGCGCGGGGAATTATTTTTTCCGCGCGGCCGTTTGTCATTTCCCGCGCTGGAAATTATTTTTCCTGCGCGGCCGTTTGTTATTTCCCGCGCTGAAATTTTTTTTTCCTGCGCGGCCGTTGGCCCGAAAGTTTACCGTAAATACATAAATATTCATTAAATAATAAAACTATGATTTTATTAACGTCACCATTTACTATGACCGTTGTCAGCATGGCGGTGTTCCTGCTGATCATGCTGCTGCTGGTCAGTATCCTGCTGTTTGCCAAGAAACAATTAGTGCCGCAAGGCAATGTATGTATTGATATCAACGGCAAGGAGCATATAGACGCTGCGCCGGGTTCCTCGTTGCTGTCCACGCTTTCCATGCGGCAAATATTCCTGCCGTCGGCCTGCGGCGGGGGCGGTTCGTGCGGCATGTGCAAATGTCAGGTCATAGAAGGCGGGGGCGCTATCCTGCCCACCGAAACGGGTTTTTTCACCCGCAGGCAGGTACAGCAGAACTGGCGGCTGGGCTGTCAGGTCAAGGTGCGCAACGATTTGAAAATACGGATCTCCGAAGAGATATTAGGCATCAAGAAATGGGAATGCGAGGTGGTGTCCAATCGCAATGTAGCCTCGTTTATCAAGGAATTTGTGGTGAAACTGCCCGAAGGCGAAAAGCTGAATTTCCATTCCGGCGGCTACATCCAGATCGACGTGCCGAAATACAGCATGACATTTAAGGATATTGAGGTGGACGAACGTTTCCGCTCCGAATGGGACAAGTTTAAACTGTGGGACCTGAAGATGGACAACACCGAAGAGACCTACCGCGCATACTCAATGGCCAACCATCCGGCCGAAGGCAACATTGTAATGCTGAACATCCGCATTGCCACTCCGCCGTGGGACAGAGCCAAAGGCACATGGGCCAACGTACCCTGCGGGATCTGTTCGTCGTATCTCTTTTCGCGCAAGGCGGGCGACAAGGTGATGGTTTCCGGCCCTTACGGTGAATTTTTCATCAAGGATACCGATCGGGAAATGCTCTACATCGGCGGCGGAGCAGGCATGGCGCCGTTGCGTTCGCACCTCTTCCATCTCTTCCATACCCTGAAAACGACCGACCGCAAAGTATCCTTCTGGTATGGCGCCCGATCGAAAAACGAAATTTTCTACGAAGAAGATTTTCGCGCTATCGAAAAGCAATTCCCGAATTTCACCTTCAACATCGCACTGAGCGAGCCGCGCCCCGAAGACAACTGGACAGGCTACGTGGGATTCATCCATCAGGTAATTTACGACAACTACCTGAGCCGGCACGAAGCGCCCGAAGACATCGAATACTACATGTGCGGCCCCGGCCCGATGTCGGCGGCAGTCGTCAAAATGCTCGACAATCTCGGCGTACCGAAGGAGATGCTGGCCTTTGACGATTTCGGAGGTTGAAAATGTTTGCCCTCAGCGATGAAAAAATTTGCCAATCAAAGGTTTCGTAATTATTTTTGCACGTTCATCCATTTCTTAAAAAATGAATCCAATTCTTCCAAATGATTCGCCCATAAAGATATTTACAGGTTCCGCCTCGCAGGAACTGGCGGAGAAAATAGCCGACAGCCGCGGCGAAGGACTCGGGAAATGCTCTGTCCTGCGGTTCAGCGACGGCGAGTTCCAGCCTGCCTACGACGAATCGGTAAGAGGCGCAACGGTATTCATCATACAATCCACTTTCCCGCCGGCAGAACATCTGTTCGAACTGCTCCTGATGGTGGACGCCGCCAAAAGAGCCTCCGCAGGCAGAGTGGTGGCAGTAATTCCCTATTTCGGCTATGCGCGGCAGGACAGGAAAGACCGCCCGCGCTGCGCCCTGGGCGCCAAACTGGTGGCCAATCTGTTGTGCGCCGCCGGCATAGACCGCGTCATCACGATGGATCTCCACGCCGACCCCATTCAGGGCTTTTTCGACGTCCCTGTGGATCACCTCCACGCTTCGCCCATCTTTGTCCCCTTCCTGCAAAAGATGAAGCTGCAAAACATGGTGATCGCCGCTCCCGACGTAGGAGGCACCAAACGCGCCGGCGCATATTCCCGTTTCCTGAACGTAGAAATGGCCATCTGCTATAAACTGCGCAAAAAAGCCAACGAAATAAGCGAAATGAAAGTCATCGGCGATGTGACGGGCAAAGACGTGGTGATCGTGGACGACATGGTGGATACGGCAGGCACCGTCACCAAAGCCGCCGACCTGATGATCGAAATGGGCGCCCACTCCGTGCGCGTAGTTTCCACCCACCCCGTACTGTCAGGCCCCGCCTACGACAGAATCAAAAAATCATCCATCACCGAAATGATCGTCACCGACACCATTCCGCTTATCGTCCCTCATCCCAAAATCAGGGTGCTTTCCGTAGCCGACATATTCGCCGACGTCATCAACAAAGTGTATCTGCACCAGTCCATCAGCGACACTTTCATCTAAATTCCGCAAAACTTTGAACGTTAAAACAAAAACCGGAAACAGCCTGTTGCTTTGCCTGATCCTCCTTTCATGCAACAGCCGGATTCCCGAAGAAGACTTTACGGACATCCTTACCGATATCTACCTCTCCAAAGCCTATTTCTCTTCGGAAGGAATCATTGACGCCTGCCGGAATGATACCGTCCCCTACAACCGATATATCGTAGAACAGTACGGCTACAAATGGGCGCAGTTTGACAGCACCCTGTCGTGGTACTGCGCCCATCCCAAACGCTTTCAAGACCTGCACGACGAAATTATCGCCCGTTTCAGCGAAATGGAAAAACAAACCTCCGAAGAACTTGATCCGCCGGAAGAACTGTGGAACAGCGCCCTGTCGCACGATATTACCGGCGGGATACAGGATTCGGTACCCGTTAACGTCCTGCTGAAAGGCTCAGGCAAATACCGCATCAAGGCAAAAATACAACTCTATCCGGAAGACGCATCCGCGAATCCGCGCATCGCCCTGTACTGGTGGCGTACAGACACTATCGCAACAGGACGGTCTGACACCTGCCTAATATGGCCGCTTACAAAAAACGGATTGCCCATCGAATACAGCATTGAAAAACAATTGCTGCCGGGAAACGAATTTACCCACCTCAAGGGATGCTGGCTGAAAAGCTCCGACCAGCCGATAGACACGGCATGGCGCAAACGCGCCCGCATCGAAAACATCTCCATATACTACATCCCCCAAAAATTCGATTAAAACAGACCGACAAATTTTTGTATTTGTTGGTCTGTGTGTCGCTGATTTTCTGCATATAATTGTAGTCTTCGCCTGTCCGGAAGCTTCGGACACAGATACGAAAGCTTCGGACACAGATACGAAAGCGTCGGACATGGATACGGAAGCGTCGGATGCAGATATAAAATTCTGGACACAGATACGGTAGCGTCGGACATGGATACGGAAGTTTCGGACACAGATACGGAAGTTTTGGACATGGATACGAAAGCGTCGGACACAGATATAAAATTCCGGACACAGATACGGAAGCGTCGGACACAGATACGGAATCTTCGGACATGGATACAAAAGCGTCGGACATGGATACGGAATCTTCGGACACAGATACGGAAGCGTCGGACACAGATACGGAAGCGTCGGACACAGATACGGAAGCGTCGGACACAGATACGGAAGCGTCGGACATGGATACGGACGCGTCGGGCATGGTTACGGAAGCGGCGGACCTGGGTACGGTATCGTCGGACGTGG
>JAIRLS010000074.1 GCA_031259205.1 Bacteroidales bacterium
CAGGGCAGGTCATGAAATTTTACCGGACAGCGGTGATTTTAAAAAAACGTTAAAAATGAACTCCATCAAATAATAATTTGTTATTTTTGGGAAAAATTTCAAATTCAAGTTGAAACCGGAATCTTATCAAAATATATTTGTTATGAATGTCTTGTGTAAATTGAAAATCATATCTCCGTTATTATTTGTTCCCTTTTCCCTTTTTTCCCAGGGATATGAAATAAAAATAGCCATTAACAGTCCGGGCGATTCTGTTATCATGGGGTATTATTTTGCCAAGAACAACATGATTCCCGAAGACACCTGCATATTAGACAAATCCGGCAAAGGCGTCTTCAGAGGGAAACAGAAACTGGATCGCGGCCTGTATTTTTTGGTCATCAACAAAAAGAAAAGGTTCGATTTTGTGATGGGCGATGAGCAAAAGTTTGAAATTAAAACCGATACGAGCGATCTGATTACCGGCGCTACGGCCAAAGGCTCAAAGGAAAACGAAGTATTTTTTGATTTCCAGCGAACGAACCTCCGGCAGGGGTTGCAGTTGCACGAATTGCGGCAGGAACTTGAAGCGGCGGGAAAAGAGGGAAACAAGGAAAAACAGACCGAAATTCGCAGCCGGTTGCAAGCGCTTCACAAGGAACGGCTGGCCTATCTCCGGCAACAGATAGACGCGCATCCGGGAATGTTTGTCACCAAATTCCTCAACACGCTGATACCGATAGAAAACAGACTGCCCGATTATCCGCGCGACGAAGCAGGTAACATTACCGACTCCTCTTACCTGTACCGCTGGTATAGAGCGCATTTCTTCGACGACCTGAACATCTATGATCCCGACATGCTCCGTACGCCGCTGTATGAAGAAAAGGTGATGTCTTTTTTTACCAAAATTATCCCGCAACATCCGGACAGCATCTGTGTAGAAGCCGACAAAATACTGGAAAAAACATTGTCCGACCCTGCCGTTTTCCGTTGCGTGCTTGTATTGCTGTTCAATCATTATACCAAAAGCCAGATAACAGTGCATGAAAACGTATGGGTGCATCTGGCGGAAAAATGGTATATCCCTCATGCCTCGTGGACCATGCCCGATTATGTTGAAAATTTGAAAAAAGAAGTCGCCAAGCGAAAACCCAACCTGATCGGTCAACACGCTCCGCCGCTGGAAATGCTGATGGCGCTTCCGCCCGCCCATTTTAAAACCGCCGCATTAGACACCGCCATTAAGTTCGATCTTCATGCAGGAGTGAACGTCAAGGATTTCCGACAAAGCCTTAAGGGAAAATATACCGCCATTCTTTTTTGGGACATTTCTTGCAGCCATTGCCGGAAAACCATTCAGGATATGTACGCCGAATACGAAAAACTGAAAGACAAAGGCCTTACGGTCATCACCGTTATGACGGTACCTACGAAAGAGTCCAAAGGCAAATGGGTGGATTTCATCAATGAACACCAGATGTTCGGATGGACGAATGCGTGGAGCCCTTACAGCGCCAAATACCGGACTGACTACGATGTCGCCCAGACGCCGCTGATTTTCCTCCTCGACGAAGATGAAACAATCATCGGCAAACGACTGACGCCCGAACAGCTTCACTTGTTAATCAATTGAGCGCAGGCGTCGGAAAAGCGAACAGCGTGTTGAATCTGCTCATGGAACTGTTCAAAAATTTGAAACGGGTTCTTTCTCTCTGCGGCTTTCTGTGAAAGAAATTTACATGTGGAAACACGAAATTACCACAAAACAGTCATTTTTTTTTGAGGCGCTATCGATCAGCGGACTGTTCCGTCCGTATTTTGTTTCCCGCTTTCTTCCTATCCCTCTTAAAAGTCCTGAAAGGACTTGATTTTCATAACCGCCGGTCGCTGACCGGCGGAAAGGAGGCCTCCCGAGCGTGCGGCTGCCTGAATTGAAAATTCAGGCAGTCAAAGGCAGGACAAGTACTGCCTTTGACGGCGTCGATTTTCAATTCAGGCAGAAGAAGCTATGGAGAGGCTTCCGCAGGTCGTTGACCTGCGGTTATGAAAGTTACGTCCTTTCAGGACGTTCCGCATTCTCCAAAGCGCATTTAGACGCACGCCATGCGTCTCTACATTCGTGCTTTCAGGCGCACGCCGTGCGCCTCTACATTCGTGCCTTCGCGCTATAGTGGAGGTCAGAAGAATTGTTTTTCATAACACCTCAATAAAAGAATTAGCCTTCAGGCTACCTCTTTTTTTTTGAGACGCTATCGGTCAGTGGGCTGTTCCATCCGTGTTTTGTATCCCGCTTTTTTCCCATCCCTCTCAAAAAGCACGAATGTAGAGGTGAAAGGCTCTCGTCTGAAGGCAGTTTGAAGCAAAGAGTTCCTTATCAAATTACTCAAAATTTAAATGCATTGACCCTGACGATGTGAAATAACTTTTGCGAAATAAAAAATAAAATCTAACTTTGCGCGGATTTCATATACATTTATCATGTATAAAAATAAACAGGTTAATTCATAATTATTTCATATCATCAATTAAAAATGGCAAAAATAAATTTTGGAGGAGTTGTCGAAGATGTGATAACCCGCGAAGAATTTCCGGTAGCCAAGGCTCACGAAATTTTAAAAGGCGAAACGATCGCCGTAATCGGCTATGGCGTTCAAGGCCCTGCGCAATCGCTCAATATGCGCGACAATGGTTTTAAAGTGATTATCGGACAGGCGCCCGAATTTAAGACGGACTGGGACAGGGCGGTCGCCGACGGCTGGACGCCGGGAGAAACGCTCTTTCCGATAGAAGAAGCGGCGCAAAAAGCCTCCATCGTTCAGTATCTGGTGTCCGATGCGGCGCAACGCGCCCTGTGGCCGAAACTGAAACCCTGTCTGAAGCCGGGCAATGCCCTGTATTTCTCGCACGGCTTTTCCATTACTTACAGGGATCAGACCGGCGTGATTCCGCCGGACGATATCGACGTGATTTTGGTGGCTCCCAAAGGGTCGGGAACCAGCGTACGTCGCAATTTCCTTGCCGGAACAGGCATCAATTCCAGCTATGCCGTCTTCCGCGACGCTACGGGACGCGCCTTAGACCGGACACTGGCCATCGGCATCGCCATTGGATCGGGGTATCTGTTCCACACTACTTTCGAGCAGGAAGTATTCAGCGACCTCACCGGCGAACGCGGCGTGCTGATGGGAGCGCTGGCAGGCATTATGGATGCACAGTACAGGGTACTGCGCGACAACGGCCACACCCCCAGCGAAGCCTTCAATGAAACGGTGGAAGAATTGACACAGAGCCTCATCCGGCTGGTTGATGAAAACGGAATGGACTGGATGTATGCCAACTGTTCCGCTACCGCCCAAAGAGGAGCGCTGGACTGGCGCCCCCGGTTCGAAGCCGCAGTAAAACCCGTGTTTGAAGACCTGTATGCACGCGTGAAAGATGGAAGCGAATGTAAACGTGTGCTCGAATCGACCGGAGGCCCCAATTACAGAGCTGAACTGGAAAAAGAACTGAAAGAACTGCGTGAATCCGAATTGTGGAAAGCCGGAGAACAGGTACGGAAACTGCGTCCGGGAAAATAGCGGATCGCTTTTACCCGAAAACGCCCGAAACCGGAACGGC
>JAIRLS010000101.1 GCA_031259205.1 Bacteroidales bacterium
GAATGCCTATGAAAATATAAAGAGAATGCCTTACCGAAAAAAATGACCGGACAATACCGCAAATACTGCCCGGCCGCAATTTAAAATCAGTTCAATCTTTTATTTACCAATTTAAATCAACGACAAATGTATGAAAAAAAATAAAATGCAAGGCCTTATACAAGGTCAAAAAAAATTAAAACGCATCATGAAGTGTATCCTGTTTTTTATTTTTATTGCAACAGGCGCTTGTTTTGCAAGCAAATCATACTCTCAGAAAACCCGTTTCACGATGGAATACGACAATTGCACTCTGAGGGAAGTGATCCGCGAAATAGAACAGAAAAGCGAATTTATTTTCTTCTATCTGGACAACTCCATTGACCTGGAGAGAAAAGTTAGCATTCGCGTCCGCGACGGCAACATTGAAACGATTCTCGAACAACTCTTTGCCGGGACAAACAACCGGCACTACATCTCCGACCGCCAGATCATCCTCTCGAAGGATAGAGAATCCGCGACGGTACCGTCCACTATCCCGGAGCCTGTCGTAGAGCAGAGCGGTAAACGCATCAGAGGTACGGTCGTCGACGCGAGCGGCGAACCGGTCATCGGAGCCAATATTACAGAAAAAGGTGTTGCCTCCAACGGGACCATTACCAATGCGGACGGAAAATTCAGCTTAGACGTATCGCCGGGGGCGACGCTGACGGTTTCCTATATCGGGTACGTGACGCAGGAAATCGCCGTAGGGACGCAGACGCAGTTGCAAATCACCCTACAGGAAGACTTGCAGGCGCTGGAGGAAGTCGTCGTAGTCGGCTACGGTACGCAGAAGAAGATCACTTTGACGGGTTCCGTTGTAGCGGTATCGGGTGAGAAAGTGCTGAAAACGCCATCCGGCACCCTTGGCCGTAGCCTGGCGGGGCGCCTGCCCGGTGTGCGCGTCAGAGACGTGGGAGGCCGGCCCGGTGAAGACGCTACTGTGGATGTGCGCGGCTTTAAAAGCGGAAGCGGCGCCCTGATCGTTGTGGACGGGATAGAGCAGTCGGGATTCCATATCGACCCGAACGAAATAGAAAGCATCTCGGTGCTGAAAGATGCCACTGCCGCCATTTACGGGAACAATGCCTCGGGAGGGGTGATCCTGATCACTACCAAACCCGGCGTAAGCGGGGACTCGCGTATCCGATACAGCGGCTCGGTGGGATTCCAGAACCTTACCGTATACCCCGAGATGGTGGACGCGGCAGGGTTTGCCGAACTGACCGACGAATCGGACATCAATATGGGAGGCGACCCGACGAAAGTGACGTATGGCGCCGACAGGGTGCAGAAATACCGCGAAGGAACCGATCCTGCCTATCGGAGTTACGACTGGGCGGACTATCTTCTCCGGGAAAACGCGCCGATGACGCAACACAACCTCAGTGCGCGGGGCGGAAGCGAGAAAATCAAATATTTCTCCTCGCTGGGCTATCTTAGCCAGAAATCCCTGTACAGTTCAGGTAATATGGGTTATGAACGCTACAATTTCCGCACCAACCTTTCCGCAAAGATTGCCGAACGGCTTACTTTCGACACACAGTTGGGCGGGCATGTACAGAATACACACGGACCTTACAATGGCGATGACAACATCTACGGAGCTGGCATCCAGGGCATGCATCCCGATCTTTCGCCCTGGGCCAACGACGACGAACGGATCCATTACAGCAACCCGGGTAACAAATGGAATTCGCTGGCTATGGCGGACGAGGAGGTAGCCGGCTACAACAACAGCGAAAAAACGTTCTTTACCGGACAATTTGCGCTCAAATACGATCTTCCCTTTGTGAAAGGACTGTCGTTTAAAGCGCTGTACTCCTACCGGTTAAATACCAACGTTTCCCGGGTGTTTGCCAAAGAATTTTTCCAGTACGGTTATAACAGGGCAACCGATACCTACGCGGTGACGCAGACGGTGAACACCCCTTCGAACCTGACCCGCCAGGACGAACAGACCAAACAGTACCTGTGGCGGTTTTCGGCAGACTACGCCCGCAAGTTTGCCGAAAAACACAACGTGGAGGCTACGCTGGTCTACGAACAGAAAGAGGATCTGTATGAATACCTGTCGGCCTACCGGCAGTTTGATATTGACGCTCTGGACCAGATCAACGCGGGAGCAAAAAATACCAGCCTTGCCAATGGCGGTTCCCAGAGCGAAAATGCCACTGCGTCGTTTGTCGGAAGGATCAATTATGATTATGCGCAGAAATATTTACTCACCCTTCTGGCAAGATATGACGGTTCGGCGCTTTTCGACAAAGATCACCGCTGGGGACTTTTCCCCGGGGCGCTCGTCGGCTGGCGGATTTCCGAAGAATCATTCGTCAAAGACAATACTGCTATCTTAGACAACCTGAAGCTGCGCCTTTCCTGGGGAAAAATGGGCGACGTCAACGGTGTGAACGGATTCAGCTACCTGACAGGGTATAACTATCCCGGCTACCACTATTATTATTTCGACAGTTCCAAGCCGGTCAACAGCCTCGACTATGCCGGGCTGGCCAATCCGACGCTGACCTGGCCCGAAAGCGAGATTTACAACGCGGGCCTCGACTTCTCCCTGTGGAACAGGAAGTTGGAAGGCTCGGCGGATGTGTTTAGCCGCCGTCAGACCGGTACGCCGGCTACGCGAAACATGTCGTTGCCCAACACTTTCGGCGTTTCCATGCCGCAGGAAAACCTGAACGGTACGGAAACCCGCGGGTTTGAACTGGTACTGGGACATACCAACGAGATAAGCGACGTATGGTATTCCATACAAGGAAACCTGACGTGGGCAAGGACCAAAAATAAATATATCGAACAGGCGGCGCCCATTAATTCCTACAGCAACTGGAACGCCAACCGGAGCGAACGCTGGGAGAACATCGTGTATGGATACAAATGTCTGGGACAATTCCAGGACCAGCAGGATATCAACGGATGGGCAATACAGGACGGCAACGGAAACCGGACGCTAATGCCCGGCGACCTGAAATTTGAAGACCTGAACGGCGATCATGTGATTAACAGCTTGGATGAACAGCCTATCGGAAGATCCTCCGATCCCGAAGTATATTTCGGACTGGATCTGTCTGCCGAATGGAAAGGCTTCGACTTGTCTCTGCTGTTCCAGGGGGCTACCAATTACAGCCTTGATGTTCCCAATTACGGACTGGTCAACGGGGGTACCGCCTATACCATCTATTTAGACAGGTGGCGCCGCGCGGATCCCTACGATCCAAATTCGGCCTGGATACCGGGGACATATCCCTCCACCTGGGCCGGCGGAAAACAGTCGAACAGCCGGGTGTCCGATTTCAATATCGTCGACATGTACTACGTCAGGCTGAAGAGTCTCGAACTGGGGTACAGCCTTCCGAAAAAATGGCTCAACACTCTGAGAGTCCACGATGTGCGGCTCTATATCTCCGGAATGAATTTATTTACGATTCATCCGCACCCTTACAGCGATCCCGAAACCCCGGGCTGGTATTACCCGATTACCAAAACAGGGAATTTCGGCGTCAATCTTACTTTTTAATGAATCATAAAAATATCATCCAATGAAAAATAAAAATAAAACTGCATTATTGACATTCGTGACACTCGTAGCAGGAATCCTGTTTTTTACTTCCTGTATTGACGATTTCCTGACGCGGCAGCCGATGAGTCTGATCTCCGAAAGCAATGTCTGGGGCAATGGGGGCGACAAGAAAGCCATCATGGCTTTGATTACCAATAATTATGACTGTATCCCTTTTAATTGCGGATCGGAGGTAGGACCTTGGGGGGATCATCTGTCGCAGTTATGCGACGAATCCATGCGCGGTTATGTTTGGGGTAATATGTACACGCCCACCATGACGAGCGCGACGAACGAGAAGTTCAGCGCCTGGAACTATAACCGTGTGCGCGACATCAACGATTTCCTGGAACGGATTCTCGAAACCGATATTGAAGATCAGGACCGTTATGTCGCCGAAGCCTATTTTATCCGTGCTTTCCATTATTTTGATTTTGCGAAACGCTATGGCGGAGTCCCTATTATTGACCATACGCAGGCGTATGATCCCAATGATTTTGAGGCGCTGAAAGTGCCGCGCAGTACGGAAGAAGAAGTCTGGGATTTTATAGCGCAGGACGTCGATTTGTCGGTAGCCTATTTTGAAAAGTGCAAAACAGAGGCCGAACCATACCGCGTCAACAAATACGCCGCGCTTGCGCTGAAAAGCCGTGCCATGCTCTATGCCGCCACGATCGCCAAATACGGCACCGTACAGTTGAATGGCCTTGTGGGCGTTCCCAGCGCGCGCGCGCAGCAGTTCTTTGAACTGTCGCTCGCCGCCTCCGACGAGATCAT
>JAIRLS010000139.1 GCA_031259205.1 Bacteroidales bacterium
ACAAACCGCTTTTCCAGTCTATCTCGTTCAATTCGACCGGAATTGGAAACAGACTGTTTTTCAAATATTGTATTGCCTTTTCTTGCCAGCTCATATTTTTCGGATTTTCCGCCCACAAAAATACTCAATTCCACTCAATTACACAAACATGTTGATTTTTTGTAATAAAAAAGCCCTGCCGGGTATCCCTCCCGACAGAGCCGCCACTAAAATTCTATCGAAACAGTAAAACCATTACGACAATGAATTTCAGCAGCAAATATACTACTTTTTCCCTTTTCCCGCTTTCTTTTCCGGGAAATCATACACAACCTTGTAGTTCCCGTCAAACTTCAACGATGCAGCAAACACTTTGCCCGCCTTGCTTTTGAAACCGTTGATGACAGGCGTTTTGCCCCTGGTCAGCAAGTCCGTAATCTGTCCGTCGGACAACTGTTTTTCGCTGACACTGCGGAAAACAACCAGTCCGCAATTTTCATCCGTACATTTGGCTACTTTGGGATAAAACCGTATTTGTGCGGTTTTGCATTTAGGACAAAGACAGGTATTTTCATCTGCAATGGCGATTTTTGTTTCCAGCAACTCCGCTGTAATCTGCCTTGTATAGACTTCGATGGCTTTCCTGAACGTTTCCGGCTGCATGTCGCCACATTCGATTTGTGCCAATGCGTTTTCCCAGTTTCCGGTCATCGCTACGTCGGCAATACGCTTGTCCTTAACGGTTTCATAGACCAGAAGCCCTTTCTCTGTCGGTACCAGCGACTTCTTTTCCCTGCGGATATAATCACGGGCAAACAGCGTTTCTATGATTGCCGCACGGGTGGCGGGCGTTCCGATGCCGCTTTCTTTCATCGCTTCGCGCTCGGCTTCATTTTCGACTTCTTTTCCAGCGCTTTCCATTGCCCCAAGCAATGTGGCTTCGGTGTGCAGCGGCTTGGGTTTGGTCTGTTTTTCCAGGAGTTCGGAGTTGAGAACCGGCAAAGTTTCGCCTTGTTGCAGAATGGGCAATGCGCCTGTTTCGTCATCGCCGCTTTCCTCTTTTTCATTAAAAACCGACCGCCAACCCGCTTGTTTGACAACTGCGCCTTTGGCTTCAAAAAGCGTGTCGGCGCAGGCTAAAACGACTGTCGTAATATCCTTTACGCACTTTTTGGAAAACGCCTCCAACATGCGCCCCGCTATCATTTCGTAAATGGTTTGCTCGTCACTGGAAAGGTCTTTGGGAATGTTTTCGGTAATCAACAGGGCGTAGTGGTCGGTTACTTTTTTATCATCAACACAGCGGGTATTCAAGACGGAATTGTCCATCGTTTGCGCATAAGCCCCGAAACGCGAATGTCGTTTCAGAACGTTTATCAGTTCCGGTATTTCATCGAATACGTCGGTGGAAATATAGCGGCTGCCTGTCCTTGGATATGTTAAAACTTTTGCTTCATATAATTTTTGAGCGATGGACAGCGTTTTGTCCGCTGAAAATCCGTGCTTGCTGTTGGCCTCTTTTTGCAAAGAGGTTAAACTGTACAGCAGCGGCGGCTCCTGATTTACCTCTTTTGTTTCGACTGACTGGACTTGCAAACCGTTTTCTTGCAATTTCTGAAAAATCGCGTTTACCGCATTCTTTTGCTCATACTTTTCGCGGCTGACCGCGACAAACGGAACATTCGACTTTTCCGTCCGAATACGGATTTGCCAAAAGGGAGTGGAAACAAAGTTTCTGTTTTCCAAAAAACGCCTGCAAATCATTGCAAGTGTGGGTGTTTGTACCCGTCCGAGCGAGAATACGCCCCGCCCTGCCGCTATCGACAGGGAGCGGGAGCTATTCACACCTGCAAGCCAGTCGGCTTCCGAACGCGCTTTGGCCGCTTGATACAGATTATCATATTCGCTTCCCGATTTCAGGTTTTGCAAGCCTTCTTTAATGGCTCGCTCCGTTAAACTGCTTATCCAAAGCCTGTCATACGGCTTTCGACAATTCAGGTAAGTATAGATAAAACGGAAGATTGCTTCTCCCTCGCGACCCGCATCAGTTCCCACAATGATACGCTCGCAACTGTCGAAAACGTGCTTAATCACTTTGAGCTGCTTCAATGCACCGCTGTCAGGCTTGTATTCCTTGCCGTCTTTCACTTGACGGGGAACGAGTTTGAACGTTTCGGGGATAATCGGGAGGTTCTCCCTGACAAAGCCCTGAAAACCGTATTCTTCGGGCATGGCCAACTGTACCAGATGCCCGAAGGCATAAGTTACCATATATCCGTTTCCGGTCATAAAACCATCTTCTTTTTTTGTTGCGCCGACAATCGCCGCGATTTCGCGGGCCTGGCTCGGCTTTTCTGCTATAATTGCTGTATTCATATCAAAAGAATTTTAGTGGTAATTAATTACATTTTTACGCCCCTGGATTTCTTAGGTTTGTCCTGTTCCTGTTTGGCGGCTTGCTTTTTCGCCTGATTTTCATCGGGCTGTGTCTGTCCCTTTCTCAAAGGCTCTTTCACGTTTTTGACGGCTTCGGTGGTCTTACCATCGTTGTTTCCGGCTACCTGCGTTTTATGCACATTGTCGGGCGTTACTTCCGCGCCCTGCTTTTTTGCCTTGTCGGGATTGTATTTGGTAAAGTCCAGCTTGTTTTTCTCAAAATTGACTTTTACATAAGCGTTAAACTCCTGCCCCGCTTTGTCTTTCATTCCCGACACGTAAACGGTTTGCCCCGCTTTCAGGCCGGTTTGCTGTTTTTCGCTCAAGGCAACGCCAAGCAGGGTTTTGGGGATACGAACACCGTCCGTTTCGCTTTGGTTGTTCGTTTGGCTTTGACTTTGACTTTGCTTTTTATCGTTATTGAAAATCAGTTCAAAGTAGCGTTTATCGGCATTAAACTGTACTTCGCCGTCAAATTTTTTACCTTTGGTGGAAGTCATACCCTCAATCTTTACCTTTTCGCCATTTTCCAGTTTCTGTTTTTGTTCTTCATTCAGTTGAACGCCTTTGTAGGTGTCGGGAACTTTCAACCACTCTTTGCGGAACACGGCTAACTCGTTGGTTTGCCTGTCTAATGATAACAGAACAGGCGTTTTTTCGCCCTGCTTAAATTCGGCTTCGACTGCGCGGCCAAGATTGCCGGTGGCAAGCAAATGCTGTTTGTCTTCTTCGGTAAATTTTATGCCGAAATACGGTCGTTCCAGTTCCGGCTCTTTGCGGATAAGATGAACGGAAGGAGCGAAACTGCCGTCTTCCATTTTTTTGAGGGAAAAGCGGGCATCGGAACGCAAGGTTTCGCCATCAAATTTCATGGCAACAGGCATCAGGTTTGTTTTGTCGTAATTGAGCAACTTGTCGAGGTTGCCCGATTTTTCCAAGCCTTCGCGGGTGATACCATATTTTTCAAACTTGTCCCATTGTACAAGGCCGGGATTGACGGCATAATTTTTTTCAGATGTTTGCACCGGCGCCTGTGGCTGGGATTGGGTTTGCTCTTGCGCCTGCCCCTGTTTCTTCAAGAAATCTTCCAGGTCAATGCGGTACAAGCCGATAAATTCTTTGTTCTTGGGTTTTTCAGGATTTTTAAACGCTTCCTGTAATTTACGTACTGTCTCTTTGAATTTTTCCATCGGGACACGGAAAAACTCAAAGCGCGTCGGGTCTTTTACCTGACGCATGAAGTTCTCGAAGAAGTTTTCGAGAATGTTTCCGTTTTTGTCGATTTTCAACAAGTCGGGATTATTACTGTCTGCCCTGGCTTGTTTTACCTTGCCATCCTTGTCCATACCGGCAACTTTTAATTCGTCGCTGCCTTTTTCTCTCACCAGTAATACATCCTGGTCTTTCAATTTTTCGTCCATTATTTGAATTTAATTAGTTACGCCAATAGCAGCGTGGCACAAAATTAAACGAACGATTTTTGTGAAAAAAGGAAAATCGTGTGTGTGGCAGGGGTTTGCCAAGCGGTGGCAGGGGTTTGCCGTGTGCTTGCAAAATAACAAAACCGTCCCATCCGGGATTAAAATAAATTCCGGACAGGGAGTATTTATTGTTAAAAGGGCTATACCTTATGACTTTGCGCCGCGGTCCATACGGTTAAGTTTTTCCGACAGCGCGGTTATCAACTTTTTGAGAAAGAAGGTGCGCTCTTCGCCGATTCGATTTCTAACATCCCAAAACAGGCGGTAGTAGTTGGAGATTTCACAGCCGAAGACTTTACCAACACAGGCGAATACGTTTTTCAGAGGAACTTTACCGAAACAGCCTGCTTCGTGCAAAGCATAAACGAGTTCGACAAATTCCATTACGCCGCCCTGCCATTGAAGGAATGCCGGCAATGAATTATGCTGTGAGAGCATTTGCTTCTCGACAAAAGCAATCTGCATGTCGAGAAGCTGTATTGCTTTGTTGATAAATGGAGATACGGCACTACTTTTTTTTCATTTCGTCCTGATTCTGTAAACAGGCAAATTCTACTCTGGCATAGCATAAGGCGTTATGATAGTCAGGCAACGCCGGCATGTTGTTTTTTGCAAGTAATGTGCCCGCAAATTTTTCATACGATTTCTCTAATTTCTTTACCGGATTGCCCTTCGGAGAATTGTTTTGTAACAGCCGGAAAAATTCCGTTTGAATAAATTGTTTCATTTTTTAATAGTTTATGATAATTATTAATATGAAAACTGCCTCAAAAAGTCGCTTTCTGACAACGGTATTCCCCATCGAAATACATTGTAACAGCAGGGGAAATTGTAAATTCAAGACTTTTGAGGTAGTTTTTTGTTTATACATTGAGTTTGAAACCTGACCGGTCATTTTTATATGCCGGAAAGCTTGCGGATTTTAGGAAATATATTTTTCACTTTGCCTGTATTGTAATTGTTTCTGTCTTAATCCACGGCGAGGAGAAACTGACTTTGATGTCGCCTTCCCTGCTTGCTTCCGCGTATGCAATCATCCGTCCCATGAAGACACGCTGCCGGTTGTCGCGGTAATTGCCCATATCCGTATTGTCGCCGGCTTCCATGCCAAGGAGTTTTCCGGGACCTTCAATCCGGCAAGCTAACAGGTTATCCGCCAGGATAGCCGGAACGCCGTTTTCGTCCAAAAGCCGGATTTCTATCTGTGCTACGCCTCTGTCTTTACTGATTTCGTTTCGGTATGCTTTCAGCGCGATGCCTGCCGGCTGTGCGGACGTGCGGATGGAGTATCTCTTCAATTCAAGTATGGCGTCTTTCCCATGGATACTTGATATTTCATTCACGGTCAAATCCCTGCCTTTATTGTCTAATCTTATGGCGACAGATAGTTTTTTCCCGTCTTTTGAT
>JAIRLS010000155.1 GCA_031259205.1 Bacteroidales bacterium
CCGCTGTAAATGTTCGTCCGTGCAGGTCTTTGGCTCTGACTTCGATCCGGTGCGTACCGGCTGGCAGGCGGGTATCTATCCCTCCTTTCCACAGATGACTGCACGGAATAGGGTTGGAAGGACGACGTCCGGCCGGAAGGCGTTCCACGTAATCCCAATCCTGCACATAGCGGTAATAGGCTGGGTCGAACTCGTCTACCCTGTTCATCTTTGCCCAGTCGCCATTGTCGATTCTGTATTCCACCGTGTCCCGTTTGCTTCCCATGAAGAAATTGGCATAAATGGCGGCGCTTGTCGAACGCCTGGCGGGAACTACCTTGGGGTTGTAGACGGCGATTTGATAATTTAGGGGCTTACCGAACACTTTATAGTCGATGGTGTAGCGGTTTCCGTCAATCCTCAGCAGCGCATATCCGGGCGGGGTGCCGTCGCGCATGGTCGAAACAGGTATTCCGTTTTCGTTCACTATGCCGGAAAACCAGTCGCCACAGGTAGTTCCCACGTTGTACTCGCGTATAGGAATGTTGCGGTCGACGTCATGCTCCTTGCCGTTGTAGAAACCCTGCGTTTGGATGTGGGTATGGGCGCTCAGGAACAACACGTTGGGATAAGGCTTCAGCAGGCGGTGAAAACGCTGGCGGTCGGAATTTCTAAAAGCCGCATTGTCTTCCACATCTGCCAGAGGAATGTGCATGGAGATCACAATCAGGCGGTCAGAAGAAACGTGCCTCAAATCATTTTCGATAAACGTCCACTGGTCTTCACGCAGCCCACCCCAGTACCCCCGTCCTGTCAGCGGATGCGGATAAAGCACGTCGTCCAGTACGATGAAATGCGCACGTCCGTAATTGAAGGCATAGTTAGCCGGGCCGAAATACAATTCGAAATTCTCGTCTGAAAGGCTATCTGCCTTTACATCGTAGTTCATATCATGATTGCCCAACACATTGTACCACGGCAAGCCAATTTGCTGCATCATCTCCCTGTACGGCAGGTGAAGATCCAACGTATCGCCCACCAAATCGCCCAGTGTAATGCCGAAACTAATGCCGTTGGCATAATTCGCAGCTTCGGTAACAATACCATCCTTCAGATAGGCAATTTCCTTGTCGGTATAAGGCTGCGTATCGCCGAAGACAAAGGCGACGAACGATTCCGCTTCCGGATACCGGTAAAGTGCGAAATCAACCGACTTCGGCAATGTGCCGGTCGGCTTGACCCCTTCGTAACGCAGAGCAGGAGAGCCTTTGGGTTTATGAATATAATATGTTTTCGGAAGATTATATTCATTCAAAGGCGCTTGATAGCCTGCCGGCTTGATTACAAAAATGATATTATCGTCGCCGACAGGCAGTTGATACTTACCTTGGGCATCGGTCAAGCACACCTCCGTCCCGTTTGACACAGCCGTTTGAGCAATACCTTTCTCACTTCGATCTTTTTTCCCGTTGCGGTTCAAATCTTCGTACACATAGCCCGTAACCGCAGTCTGTCCCCATATCGAGGATGCGCCCCACAAAGCGCACATGCAAATAAGTACATACTTCTTCATTGTTCAATAGATTTTATATTTTTAATATGATTATCCGTATATATATCTAAATTCATTTTTGTAACTCGCGCAAACCACAAGCAACCCGTTGAAAATTTTATTTTTAATGCTACAAAGATAACACTTTTCGGGTGATTATAAGGGCATTCATTATTTTTTAAAATAAGATAATTACGAATCAAGCGGATCGCGTTCGGTATTTTATAACCTGCATCGGGGCTTTGGGCAAGCATTATTGCCGGCAACAACAGCAGCGTGCATATAATTTCCGTTATTCCTGTTTTCATTATAAAACAGTTTTTAATTATCATACCCTTCATTTTGATACATTCCTTCCGGGTTGAGTTTCCATTCGTCGAAAGGAATAGGATAGTAGAGGTCTTTCCTGCCGAAGTTCATCGGATTGGAGATGCCGAAATCCGTCCGCGTTTTGCTATGGAAAAATGATTCCAGCTCTGCGATGCTGAAACAGCGCAGCAAATCGTACCAGCGATGGTTTTCGAATGCCAGCTCTACTCTCCGTTCATGCAGTATGGCCAGCTTCAGGGTGGGGTATTTCGACTTGTAAACGGCGTCGCTTTGCATGTCCTCATAGGCTGGCAGTCCGGCGCGTTCACGTACCTGATTGAGTAAACTGACGGCTGCCGCTTCTTCTCCGAGCTGCGCACAGGTTTCCGCCAGCAACAACATAACGTCGGCATAGCGCATCAGTATCCAGTCATTACCTCCGTAACCAAGCGTACCGGCGCCTGCGCTGACGTCTCTGTATTTGGCAATGTAATAGCTGTTTGAATACTCCGAGTATCGAACAGACCATTCTTTGCGGATATCATCCTCTTCGTATTCTTTTATCAGGTCGGAGGGGAGGAATATTGGTCCGGTGGAGGCATACTGGGAAAGAAGCCTTGAGTCGCGCGGCTGGTTCCCGCGAGCTTTACCGGAACTGTAATCCTTGTCGCCGCGGATATAGACGATCTGAAATATCAGTTCGGGGCATGAACCTTTTTTATCCACATCAAACACGTCTTCGTAGGGAATTTCTTTCAGTTCGCCGAATGTACGCATATTGTAAGCGTCAGTAAGATATTTTTTCGCCCGTTCGAGGTAACTTTGGCGTTGG
>JAIRLS010000173.1 GCA_031259205.1 Bacteroidales bacterium
CTGCAAGCATACCGGAACCCTGCCGTCACACAGCTAACCTCCCGTGATGCCACCACAGGCAACAATGGCGTTGTGGAAGCAACCGCCACAGGAGGTACTGCGCCCGTCGAACGCCTGCTCCTGCTGTCCGGGGACAGTATCGTACTGTATGAAACCGCGGCTTCCTGCAAGTTCGATACCCTCCGGGCAGGACAATACACCCTCCGGGCACGCGACGCCGCCGGCTGCCTCTCCGATCCCCGTCCCGTAAATATTCGGGAAACAGACAACGAAAATTCCGTTGATAACAACGACGAGGCCGCCGAAAATAACGACGGCGAGATCACTGTGTATCCCAACCCTACGGACGGCAAAGTGTACATCAGTCATATCGCCGATGACAAAATGATCTTCGTTTACAACATATCCGGGACATTCCTGTTTTCCGTAAAAGGTAACGAAGTGGATTTTTCGCCCTTCCCTTCCGGAATGTATCTTTTACGTATTGACAACAAGGTAATAAAAGTTATAAAACTTTAGAAAGGTGAAATTATACTTTGTAAATGTTATGAAATAATTTGACGGATTAAAAATTTTAGTGTACCCTTTTCTTTGGACAGCAAGTAAAATGACAAAGCGGAAGCCTTTGAGATGGAATGGAAAAGCGGTAAACAAAACATGGATAGAACAGTCCGCCGACCGACAGCGCCTCAAAAAAGATTTAGCCTTGAACATAAAAATTCAATTATATCATGTATATTTGCATCGCAATTTTTGAATCGTCAATTTCATGGAAATTCTTATCAAGACATCACAGTTTGTTCTCAGCCTTTCATTCATTGTCATTGCACATGAACTGGGGCATTTTCTTTTTGCCAGGTTGTTCCACACCCGCGTGGAAAAATTTTATCTTTTTTTCGATCCCTGGTTTTCGCTTTTTAAAACGAAAAAAGGTGATACGGAGTATGGTATCGGCTGGTTGCCTTTAGGCGGTTATGTGAAAATTTCGGGCATGATCGACGAATCGTTGGACACCGAGAAAATGAAACAGCCGCCTCAACCGTGGGAATTTCGTTCCAAACCTTCGTGGCAAAGGCTGTTGATCATGATTGCCGGCGTGGTGGTCAATTTTTTTGCGGCTTTGTTGATTTATTCCATGATTATGTACACATGGGGCATGGACTACGTAGCCATGAAAGACGCCGCGTATGGTTACCGTTTTTGCAATACGGCCCTACAAAACGGATTTCGCAACGGCGATAAAATCGTAGCGATAGACGGGCAGCATTATGAACGTCCTTCCGACGCTTTCAACGCTATCATTATCGAAAATGCGCAAACCGTCACTGTCGAAAGGAACGACACCATCATAGACATCCGGCTTCCGGCAGATTTTGCGCAACAGTGCGTCAATGAGCGGAAAGTGTTTGCCGAAATCAGCCTGCCGGGTATTGTTGAGAAGGTCGTAGCCGGTTCGCCTGCGGAAGGGGCGGGGGTACAGCCGGGCGACTTCCTGAAAGCCGTCAATGGCGTGCCTGTTCCGTTTTATGACCATCTTATACGGGAAGTGAGAAAAAACAGCGGGCAGCCTGTTCTCCTGACGGTCGAGAGGGACGGAAACGAGCAGGTATTCACCCTGACAGTGTCGAAAGACAGCACCATCGGCGTTAATTTACAGGTCGATCCCAACAAAATCCTCAAAGTTACTCATGTGGAATACGGTTTTTGGGCGTCCTTTCCCGCCGGCGTCCGCTACGGGGTGGATAAGTTAGTGTCGTATGTGAAAAGTTTGAGATTCCTTAAAAACGGCATTTCCCAATTGAGCGGATTCATCGGTATCGGAAAAATCTTTCCTTCAACGTGGAATTGGCATGGTTTCTGGGATTTAACAGCGCTTCTTTCCATCATCCTCGCCTTCATGAACATTCTCCCCATTCCGGCGCTCGACGGCGGACACGTGCTTTTTCTACTGGTTGAAATCATCACCCGCCGCAAACCAAGCGACAAATTTCTGGAAAAAGCTCAAATCATAGGAATGGTGCTTTTGATAGGGTTGCTGCTCATCGCCAACGGGAATGACATTATCCGCCTCTTTTTCCCCAATCATTAGAAACGTTGGTGGTGACGTAAAAAGTATGCTGTCATAAAAATCCGGCCATCAGGAAGAAATGGCGTATTTTTGCAAAATGAAAATAACAATCACACTCCATTGTCCCGATTGCCAAAGCAAAATCACATAAAAAATTCAGATATTCCAAACGCATGAAATGAAAAAATATTTTTTTACAGAGAAAGTATACGGTTGGTATAGAGGGGAATAACGGCATACTGAAACATCGTATTCGCAGGGCTTTCCGTAAAACCTGCTGTTTTTCAAAGAAACTGTTCCATCATTTTAGGGCTTTTAACTTCGCCTTTTTTACATCCATTTCGGTTTTGTATGAAGCAGCATACTTTTTACATCACCACCCTTTTTTATTGATATTGTTCCCCTCGACGGAGAACAATATATAACTGATCATCCGATTATAAATATTTGCGTTTTCAATCGCAAAAGTAATCTTTTCTCATTCTTATATTCATCAAAACCGGGTAACTTGAATAAAAAACTGTTTCTTGCAATAAAGGATGTATTTTTTTTTGTATTTTTACGGCGTTTTTTAGAACGAATAGTGAAGTATTTGATTACAGGTTTGGGAAATATCGGCGAAGAGTATGCCGATACGCGCCACAACAGCGGTTTTCTCATGTTGGACAGTCTCGTTGCCGAAGAAAAAATAACGTATGTCAATTGCCGTTACGGGTCTATAGGGACATACCGTTTCAAGGGGCGCCTCCTTGTCTTGTTGAAGCCGTCTACCTACATGAATGCAAGCGGAGAGGCCGTCCGTTTCTGGTTACAGAAGGAGAAAATAGCGTTAGACCATTTGCTGGTGCTGGTGGACGACGTTGCTTTGCCGTTCGGGACGCTGCGTTTGAAAGCCAAGGGTAGCGACGGCGGCCACAACGGACTGAAAAGCATTAACGAGATGCTGGAAACACAGGATTATGCCCGTTTGCGTTTTGGGATAGGCAACCATTTCCGGCAAGGCAAGATGATTGATTATGTGCTGGGCAAATGGACGTCCGAAGAACTCCGGCTCCTGCCCGAATGTGTCCGGAGGGCGCCGGACATCATCAGGGACTTCATTACCATCGGCGCCGAACGTACCATGAACCTCCACAACAATAAATGAAAACGATGACGGAAAATGTACGGATAGATAAGTATCTCTGGTCGGTGCGACTGTTCAAGACACGAACGCTGGCGGCAGAAGCGTGCGAAAAACACCGCGTCCTGCTGAATGATGCGGCAGTGAAACCTTCGCGGACGGTAAGGGCCAATGACCGCCTGACCGTGAAAAAACCTCCGTCGGTGTACACCTACCTCGTAAAAGCGCTGATTGACAACCGGCAACCGGCGTCCAAAGTAAACGACTATATTACGGATACTACGCCGCAAGAGGAAATCGAGAAAAGCAGAATGGCAAGAATGACGGCTTTCGTGCAACGCGACCGCGGCGCCGGACGCCCCACCAAAAAGGAACGCCGCGTTGTCGAAGCCTTGATGAACGATTCGTCCTTTTCGAAATAATCCACACTACCGACGGATATGGAAATTTTCATTATTTTAGGATTGATTTTGTTAAACGGCGCCTTCTCAATGATTGAGATGGCAATGGTTTCCGCCCGCAAAACCAAACTGGAAGTGGAAGCGGACAGAGGGAACAAAAAAGCCCACCATCTGCTGAAAACCATCGAACATCCCGAACGCTTCCTGTCCACCATCCAAATTTGGATCACGCTGATAGGTATCCTTACGGGAATCTTTTCCGGAGAACGGATCCAGACCGATCTGGACCATTTTTTCCGGCAAATCGAATTACTGGCTCCCGTCAGTCATGCCGTATCCACTGCGGTGATCGTCGTCGTGGTGACTTATTTTACGATTGTACTGGGAGAATTGGTACCCAAACAGATAGGCATCACGCAGCCCGAAAGGATTGCCAAAGCCATGCTGCCGGCAATGAAAATGCTGAGCAGGATGATGTTCCCCTTTATCTGGTTGTTGTCTGTTTCCTCAAAAGGACTGGTACGGCTGTTCCGAATCCGTAAACCGGACACCTTTGTGACGGAAGAAGAAATCAAGGCCATTATAGAGGAAAGCGCCGAACAGGGCGGTATCGAACCTGCCGAACAGGAAATGATCGAACGGGTGTTCCATCTGGACGACCGCAACATCACTTCGATCATGACGCATCGCAACAATATCGTCTGGTTGAACAGCCGGCTGTCCGTTGACGCATTGCTGGCCTGTACCCGCGCCCATCCTTTTTCCGTGTATCCGGTGTGCGACGGCAGTATCGACATGGTAACGGGATTTGTGAGGAATCGCGATCTTTTTGCGTTGAACGACGGAAAAAACATCGTCGATTTGTGCCACACCGTCCTGTTCGTGCCGGAAAACAACTCCATCTATACCGTGATGGCGCTGTTCAAAAAGACAGGAACGCACGTCGGTTTTGTGGTGGATGAATACGGCTCGCTGCAAGGCATGGTAACGCTGAACGACCTTTTTGAAGCCATTGTAGGAGACATGCCCGAAGTAGGACACCACGAAGCGGAAATCATCGCCTGCGAAGACGGATCGTACCGCGTGGACGCACAAATCCGCTTCTACGACTTTCTGGAATACTTTGCATGTGAACAAATTTCAACTTCCTTCGATACCCTGGCCGGATTCATCCTCCATCAACTGGAACGCCTCCCCCAGACGGGCGAACAACTGACGTGGAAAGACTTCCTGCTCGAAATCGCCGACATGGACGGACAGCGGATAGACAAAGTGCTGGTAAGGCGTGTCATACCGGAAAACGGATAAGGTCAAAACATTTTTCGACCCCGCGCACAATGGGGTTAAAATGTTTTTTGACCCTACCCGTCATTTTTCTCCCACGCTTTTGACGGTCAGTTCCACTCTGCGGTTTTGCGCTCTGCCGTCGTTGGTGGCATTGTCGGCGATGGGCTTGGTCAGTCCGTAGCCCACGTGCGACAGGCGATCGGCGGCAATGCCCTTTCCGATGAGGTAATCGCACACGGCTTTGGCACGCAGTTCGGAGATATAACGATTGACTTCCGCATTGCCCATGTTGTCGGTATGTCCCGCCACTTCCGCTTTCACCGACGGATTGTTTTGCAACCACAGTACAATCTGTTCCAGTTCGGGGATAGACACTGCGTTGGGTACCGTTTGGTTGAAGTCGAAGTGGATGCTGTGCAAGATGACGGATGCACCCGGCGTTGTTTGCAGCATGGTGATGTCATTCTTGAGGCTGTCCCTTGTAAGCGTGTATTCCGTCAGGTCGATTTTTCCCAAACTCAGCAGGTGGTTTTTGGCGGTGGCGGTGATGCTGTAAACGTGGCCCCGCATCAGGTCGAAGCTGTACGATCCGTCTTCCGGCCGGCTGGTTACGGTGGCGACGGTTTGGTGGGTGTTGTTGTCGGTAGCGAAGATTTGCGCTTCTAAGGGGGTGGACGACGCATCGACGACTTTTCCCGTTACGCGCACTATCGTTGCGAGGGAGGGGGAAGGGACGCTGTCGCGGAGCTTCGGCGATTCCTCCGGTCGTTGTTCAGGCGCGGCTTCTGTCACGAATATCGGGGACGTTGTATCGACGGGACGTTTCTTTCCGTCGCCGAAAGAGAGCCGTACCCTGACGCCTGCCATGACGGGCGCCGTCTTGCCGGCATAGGCCGCGCCCTGTCCGTCGGACGATACCAGCAGGCTGCGATGGGCGTAGCGCACCGGTTCGGTCGGCGTGTTGGCCGTGTACGTCACCGGATGACCGTCTTTCGCCTCTTTGATCGTGTTGTTCAAGCCATAATCAAGATAAGGGCCTGCGGAGAGCGTCCAGCCGTTGTTGAGCGGCAGACGGACGCCCGCCTCGACGGTGGCCATCCATGCCGTTTTCATGCGGTAGCTGCCGTCGCCTTTCACATTCTCAAACACGCCGAAGCCGGCGTCGGCAGGATGGTCGAACCAGAGCGTCTTGCCCGGGTCGTCATAATCCGTGTAGCCGCCCCGCGCTTCCAACCGTTCGCTGCTTGCCGTGTAGGACGCCCTTAGCGGGAAGCCTGCGCGAATGCCTGCCCCTGCATACCACGTCATTTTTTCGCCTTTTCCGAAATGATAGCGCACCGTCAGGGGAATCGACAACAGGCTGATGTTTTGCCGTTCGCGATAACCGTGCACGGCATACCGAAATTCAAAATCCTTCGGCGGAACGTCGCCGTCTGTCGCCCGATAGCCGTCTTCCAGCAGCGACAGCCGGAGCCGCGATCCTGCCCACACCGCTTCCAAGCCCAGCGACGCTTCCCATTGCGGATGAAAGAAAAAACCGAAGCCGGCGCCTATGCTGCCGCCAAAGCCGTAGCGGAAGGCGGCGGAGGGAACGCTGTAGCGAAGGGCAGACCATCCGCCCGAACCGCTCAAGTAAAACTCGTTGCCCGTTTGGGCAGAGGTAGCGGTGAACGCCGCCATGCCAACGAGGACGAAAACCGTCCGGAAAATAAAATATCTCATCTCTATTTTCAATTTTTAATAATAAGTTTAATGCTCGCATTGTCTGTTCGCAGGATGTATTCGCCGTCAGGCAAGCCCGATACGTTGATGATGGAAGGATTGCCCGAAGCCGTGTATTGACGCACCCGTAAGCCGCTCACATTGAACAGTTCCATGCGGGCGCCGGCTTTGAGCTGTTCCGATTCGACGGTCAGTTCGCCTCCCTGCACCGGATTGGGATAAGCTCTGATCTCGCTCGTGTAGATTTTCAATACCGGATGCCCCGGACAGGTATGCAATTTCCTGCCGTCCGTCAGGGTAAATTCCGCATGGTAGGTCTTGGCCTCGTTCAGGCGGTGGTTGACGTTGTCCGTGAAGTGTTCGCCTGCGGAAAAGTACTGCGCCGTGGCGCCCTCCACAGGCAGTCCGTCGCAATACCATTGATAGGCGATAAACTCGTAGCCGAAACGCTTTTCGGTTCGATCCGCCACTACCAGCGTGTTGTCCCATTTCTGTTCGATGATCTCCTCGAACGGAAAACGGTTTTCGATGGTTACGACGTATTCATGCGGCTGTCCTCCGGCGGGCGCTTCGATGGTGTAATCACCTTCGATAAAGCCCGGATGCTCCAGCGGAACGGAGAAGACATACCCGCCGAAGGCTTTGGAAGTCGGGTCGGCGTTCGGGCAGCACAGCAATTCGCCGTCGTAGCGCACTTTGGCAAATGGATGGTGGGGAATGACGTAAACATCTATCCTGTTTGCACCGCAGGGGGCGACGGATTGTGCATTTTCGGCGTCTTCCGGCGTTTCATCGGGATCGAAAGTAACCTTCGCGCCCGTGTCGTTGGGGTCGAATTCAGGGTAAACGGGGTTGTAGCCGTTGTCCGTTTCCCAGCCGTCGGGACAGCCGTCGCCGTCGGTATCAGGATTTTTGGGGTTTGTCCCTTTTTCATACTCGTCCTTGTTGGTCAGCCCGTCGTTGTCGGGGTCGCCGTTAGCGCCGTTTTCGCCGGTGGGGTCGTTAGGGTCAAGACCGTGCTGCACCTCCCAGCCGTCGGGCAGTCCGTCGCCGTCGGTATCCCATGTGGTGGGATCGCTGTGCGGCTTCGGTTGCGGCGGGTTCACTTCCTCTCCGTCGTTCAGCCCGTCGCCGTCGGTGTCGGGCATGCGCGGATGGGTGCCGTGCTCATATTCGTCCTTGTTGGTCAGCCCGTCGTTGTCGGGGTTACCGTCAGCGCCGTTTTCGCCGTTGGGGTCGGCAGGGTCAAAGTCATACTTCACTTCCCAGCCGTCGGGCAGTCCGTCGCCGTCGGTGTCGGGGTTGTGCGGGTCGGAGCCGTGCTCGTATTCCTCCAGATTGGTCAGCCCGTCGCCATCGGGGTCGCCGTAGGGACCGTTATCGCCGGTGGGGTCTTTGGGGTCAAGCTCGTGCCGCACCTCCCAGCCGTCGGGCAGTCCGTCGCCGTCGGTGTCTGGGTCGCGGGGGTCGGTGGCGTGGTCAAACTCTACTTTGTTCGTCAGCCCGTCGTTGTCGGGGTCGCCGTCAGCGCCGTTTTCGCCGGTGGGGTCGGTAGGGTCAAGACTGTGCTGCACCTCCCAGCCGTCGGGCAGTCCGTCGCCGTCGGTGTCGGGGTTGCGCGGGTCGGAGCCGTTTTTATACTCTTCTTCGTTCGTCAGCCCGTCGCCATCGGGGTCGCCGTCAGCGCCGTTATCGCCGGCGTCGTTGTTGGGGTCAAGACTGTGCTGCACCTCCCAGCCGTCGGGCAGTCCGTCGCCGTCGGTGTCGGGATTGAAGGGATCCGTACTCTTGTTGATTTCCTCGCCGTTGGTAAGCCCGTCGCCGTCCTCGTCGCCGGCGGCGAGGAGGTAGATAAAGGTAACGGTGTCCGTAACGGTAGATCGCGGTGCAGCAATATCGGCAGTTACAGGGGTAATCGGGACAGTGGGGGTAAACCCGCTGCCTTTAAAGTATCCGTGGTACCAGCCCACCGCCACGTATCCGGCAATGGCCGGCGCCGCTTTGCTGTAAGTTGCGGACATCAGGGCGGCTTCCCTTGTGGGGGGCGTCAACTGCCCGGCGGGCAAGCCTTTGAGCAGGCTGTAGTCCTCTTCAACGTACTGTTCGTAGTCCGGCGCTGTGCCGTCCGAACTGTAGGCGTAGCCGAAGGTTACGTAGACGTGTCTTCCTGCCGAGGGCAGCGGCACTTCTATATTGTCCGAACAACTGCTGAACAGCCATTTGGCGGGGGACGTTGCGTTAAATTCGTAGTTGTTTGAATAGAACGGATATCCGAGGTCTGTGCAACCTGTCATACTTCCCGAACCGGATTTTCCACCCTCTATGTCGAAATACCATGTAGAGCCGTCGGCGCGGAGGGTATGGATTTTCACCGGCAGCAGGTCGGTGGCGGTAGCGTCGTCGCCCGACATGCCGAAGTGCAGCCATCTGACCGTTACGTAACAGGCCATGTACTGCGGAATACCGGGTGCGGCAGGCGCTTCGGGCGCATAGTAGAAGTTCACCTTCATGCCGGATTGCAAATCGCTGGGGCTAATCGTTACCGAAACCATGTCCGCTATCGACGCATCGGCAGGCACGCCCGTCAAATCGGGCGGCGTGAACGATTGGAGTTCGCTTCCGTCGTTGTTGAGGATGCTGTATCCTACGCAAACGTAGCCCGGCACTGTTCCGGCTTTCGCCTGCCGCGAATAGCCGGCGTTCGTCGCAACAATGGCGCTCGTTGTGCTGCGCAGTTTCTGCGTGGTGAACCGCGCATTGTCCGTCTTTTCGGCGTCGTACAGGTAGTAGTTTTCAAAAATGCGCTTGTGGTCATTGCTCGTATATACGATGTACAGCCTGTCGCCGTTCTCAAGGTCATAAGCGCCGTCTGTACCGGCGTTGCCTGTCAGCTTCAACTTCGGGTCAAAGTCGGCGAAATTGGGTTGCGCCTCGTAGGGGGTATTGCTCTGCGTCACGTCTGTTATGCTTTGTCCGGCGCCGGCAACATACCAGCCTCGCGGAAGATAACCGCTACCGGAAGCGTCTTCGGGCGGAAGGAAAGAGGAACTGCCGTCGGGCAAGTCAAAGTAGCCTTTCTGCGCATGGAAAGCGTCGACGGTAACGTAATCCGTCTTCACCGGCACATGCAGCAGCACCGTGTCGGGGTCGCCCGCTGCCCCACCGATAATTTGCTGCAACGGGTTGCCGTTCTGCCCTACAATATATGCCCGTACAATTTTCCAGCTTACAGCAGTGCGGGTATAACTGACCGTGTAGAGATGCGGATCGTTTTGGTCGCAATCACTATTGGTAAGGAAAGCGTTATCCAGTATAAATTCGTGTGCAACGCCTGTCGAAACTTCGCCCGGCGCCGTCCATCCGTAGTAGTCGCCGTAGTCGAGCAGTCCGACCAGACTAACGGTATCGTAGCCCAGCGAGGGGGCTTGCAGAACTGCGCCGTCCAAGTCGTAGGGAATGGCGGGCCGGTTGCCGCTCTTGGCGTTCACCGGCGCGTAGTGCGCCAGCGTATCTACCGGCGGGTCTGTCACTACATGCTGCACCTGTACGGGGAAGGGCGTATAAATGTTGCGCACGTCCGTATAGGCAATGACGTACTTGCTCGTTGAGCCGGAGGTGAATGTGCCGCATACCCAGTAGCGGGCGTTTCGGTCGGCGGTAATGCCGGCAGAGGTAGCGTTGAATTCGCCTTTGTTGTCGTTTGCCGCGCTGATATATGCCGTTTTGAACTCGCTGGGAGTAAGAATGGTCGGCGACGCAGACTTTCCGTTGAGCGCTTCGCGGAACCACTGAATATAGACGCTGTTGCCGTCGTTATCGCCATCGGCGGTAATCATCGAAGTGGTAACGCCTATCGAGCCGGTCTGCCCGCTCTCCGTTCTGACGGAAGCGGGCGGGGTAATCATCAAGTCATTGAACATGAACAGGGCGGTTGCAGTATCGGCGTTTGCCGGCATGGTGAAGGCGGTAGAAAGATTGATTTCAGACGTAAAAGTTCCTGCATGGCTTGTCCAGCGTTTGAAATCGGCGCCTGTTGCCGCCGTTACCGAAAGGGGAACCTGCTTTCCGGCAAGGTAAACGCCTCCGGAGGAGATGGCTGTTGCCGCTCCCACCGGCAGTGCGTTTACCGAAAGGCTGTAGTAGTCCAGCGTATCTGCGACGGTGGCGAGGGGATCGACGGTAATCGTCGCGCCGGTAGCCTCATCGCCGTCGTAAAGGGCAAAACTGCCCGTTTCGGTAATCGGGTTGAACATTACCGCGCTGTTAATGCCTGCGCCGGTATATTTCGTCGTTTGTCCGTCGCGCAGCGTAAACGTTTTTCCGTGCGCGTTCCACGCTTCTCCGTTTTTACGGACAACGACCGTCGCGTCGGTATAGCCGGTCACCTCGACGGAGCCGGTCGCCATCGCCGCCAAGCGGTTGATGGTTACGGCGGCGGAGGTTTTCCCGGTTACGCCATCGCCTGTCCATGCGTAGCTGTAACTTTTAGCGCCCTCTCCGGAGGCGGAGAGCGTCAGCGATTTCCCGCCCAGCACCACCGTATCGGCGCTGACGACAGCGCCTCCATAGGTGGCCGTAACGGCGGCAGAGGTAGCCAGCTTCGCTTTGTCGGCGGTAAAGTTCACGGTAAAATAACGTAGCGTATCCCGCGTTTTCACTCCGGGCAGCGTAAGCGTTTTGCCCGCAGGCATATCTCCGTCGTAGACGGCGTAAGCGCCGGGGGTAGAGATGTTCGGGAAGACGACTTGGTAGCCGGTAGTGTCCACAATATACTCCCTGTCGCTCATCTTCAGGGAAAACGTTTTGTCGTGGTTGGTCCATGCCACGCCATCGAGGTGGATGACCAGCGTAACGGTCTGCCTTCCGGTAACGGTGGCAGTGACGTCCGTTTTGGCGTTCACAGGGTTAATAGTGAGCGTTGGCGTGGTTTCTTCGTTGGCGCCCGTTCCGCTCCAGTTGTACCTGTAAGTTTCCGCGCCTTTCCCCACGGCGGTCAGCTCCAGCTTCCCTCCGGCGAGCGCGATGTATCCGTCCGTAACGACAGTCCCGTTGTAGCGGGCGTTCACTACGGAGGATTTTGCCAAACCTGCGTCCTGCGCCTTAAAACGGAGGGTATAGTAGTCCACTGCCGCTGTCACCGCGTTGCTCGACAGGGTAACGCTGACGCCCGTATTGACCTCGCCGTCGTATATTTGATAGTTGCCGTTGGGTATGGCTTCGGTGAATTTGACGACGCTGCCCGCATTCGCGCCCGTATATTTCAGCACGCCGTTTTGCCTCAGGCTGAAAGTTTTCCCGTGGTTGCTCCATGCCGTATTGTCCTTGCGGATGTTGATTTTCACGGGCGACAGCCATACTTTTCCGGTGTAATTGATGTAGGTTGAACTGCCTATGTAGCGGACGGACATGGTCAGATTGTTTTCTTCCGGACCGAGAAGCGAAGCGGGGATATTCAGCGTGTTGGTTTCGGCGGTGTTATCGGACGCGCCCGTGTATACCGTCTCGTTGACCATCCACCGCACGTCGGTAAAGTCCTGTTCGATGGTGCGTTTCACCAACATTTCATCGGTAGAAACGAAGGTATGCGTCGCCTCTTCGGTGGCCGAGTAATGCACGTCTTTGGCAGGCAAGGAGGAGGTGGCGACGGTAAAGTAGGTTTTCAGGTCGAAGGCGGCGGCGCCCGCGCTGACGATGTACGATTCGTTGCCGCCGGTTCCCGTCATGTAGGCAAGAAACCCTGCCGGATTCGACACCTCTATCAGCACGTTGTCGGTGGCTTCGTAAATGTCGGTAGCGATGACGTAGTCGGGGTTAGAGGTGTTGGTGTAGAAGGTGAACGTTTTGGGAGTAACGACGTTACCCCGTTTGTAAGTCACCGTCAGGTCGTTTTCGGTTCCCGCCGGAATAATCAGATGCAGTTGGTGCTTGGTAATGGTGGTATTCAACGCGAAAGGCGAGATGAAGGCCTGAGTGATCATTTGCTCCACCGGCGAAATCCATTTGATGGTGGGCGCCCATCCCATCAGGTGTTCCACCACGAAAGGTTTATCCGACGACAACCATACGGGCAGCGGGGAGTTGTTGGCGTAGGGGGTAGCCGTCCCCGACGCCTTTACGAAAAAACTTTTTACGTCGTGCGTTTTGTCCAGCGTTATGGAGGAAATTACGCCGCCCTCATTTTTGGTGATAACCGTATTGTCGCTCAGGGCAATTACCTTAACCTGATCGTCGTATATTCCGCTCATGCTCCAGATAAGGTAGTGTTTTCCGGCGGTATAGGTAGGCCACAGTTGCTCGTAGTTGTGGTCGCAGGCGCCGTGCACCACCTGCATGCCGCAGCCCACGCTGCTAAACACGGCGACTTTTTCGTTGGCTTCTACCGTATAACCGGTAAGGTCGGTGGCCGCACGCTCCTCTTCGGTAGTGCCGGCCGCTCTGATGCAGTACAGGTAGGTTTGTTTCGCCGAAAGGGATACATTACTTGCCACCGCCGTTCCGTCGGGCTTGCGTATGGTCACGGTAGCAGGTTTGTCCGTAGCGATAACGCTGATGTACGAGTAGCCGGAACCCTGCGTGTCTAAGACCGGCCGGTGCGATACTACCGTATAATCCTGTCCCAGGGCGGCGACCGGCAATATGGTGGTTCCGTCCGAAGAGGCGTTGATCACGTTGATGGCAAACAGTCCGATGTCTTTGTCGGACGTCACTTTGATCATTTTATAGGATTTTGTCCCGTTCGTGAATCCCTGCGCACAGTGCGACCGGGTTACATCCACCGTGTACACTCCTGCGTCGTACCATGTGTTGTTGTTCAGATAGGTACCGTCGCCGTATTGCGCGGTAATACTGCAACCTTCCGGCACAACGTAGCGAATTTTCACGTTCCCCTCTCCATTATTGGTGGGGTTGGGAAAAAAGGTCAGGTAAAATTCCTTGCCGTGCGTAGCGTCCGTTTGGGCATTCGCAGGCGCAACGGCAAAAAGGAAAAACATCGCAAGGCTTAAAGCCGACATTCTGTAAATAATAAAATGGTGTTTCATGGAATAAATTTTAAAAGTTTTTGCATTTCCCAAATATCTTCAAAGGTTTATTATTTAAATCCGTTCTTCATACACGATCACCCGTCTTGCAGGAGAAACAACCCTCCGTATGAGTAACAAACTTTTTGCAACATAGGTACAACGATTTTAAAGTGATAGATAACGAATGCAAAACTACATTTTTTTTTAATCAAATATCCAACTTGAATAAAAAAAAAGTAAAAAAAGTAAAATATCACTGCTGTCTGAATAAATTTTAGTTTTGTTTTATTTGATTGATATTATGTGAGTTGATATTTGAAAAAGTAATTTTAAAGTAACTGCTCAGGTACTTTACAGGCTCGCAATACTATTATAATAAGGCATTTTCTTCACAAATAGATTTTGGATATTTTTGCATACTTCATCTTCGATGTTATTTGCTTCGACGTCGGAGTTATTTGCCTCGACGTCGATGCTTTTTACCTCGACGTCGATGCTTTTTGCCTCGACGTCGATGCTTTTTACCTCGACGTCGATGCTTTTTGCCTCGACGTCGATGCTTTTTGCCTCGACTTCGAGGCTTTTTACCTCGACGTCGGAGGTTTTTGCCTCGACTTCGGAATAATGACGATGCGACAATTTGAATTGAAAATCGACGCAGTCAAATGTACCTTTTGAGGGGGATTGTGACAAATCTTTTTTTGAGGTGCCGGGAAAATATCTTCGCAGAAAAAAGTCGTGTCAAAAAAACAGCGCCGAAAGCAAAGGAATCACTGTGCCAAAAATGAATAGATGTTCAACGTCTGCATTTTCGTTCACATTCCACACTGATTGAACAAGGCTCAGTTTTGCAGTTTTCCGGCGGCTTTTTGATAATACGTTTCACTGTAACGTCGGTTGGTTTTGGCGTTGACAAGATTTACGCACGCTTGTTGCCAAACGGTTTGGGCTTCCAGATAACCGGCAAGCGTTTCCATGCCTGCTTCATACTGGTCGCGGCTCACTTTCATGTTTTCTTCCGCCTGTTCGAGGGCTTTTTGCATCAGTTTTATTTCCAGTTCCGCTTCGTCGCATTTGTTCAGCGCCTGCATCAGGTCGAGTTCCATTTGTTCGGAAGCGTCGTCCGATTGTATCTCCATGATTTTCCGTTCGATTTCTGCCGAACGGATTTTGTGACGGCCTTCTCCCCAGTGGAACAGGGGTATCTCCACCGAAAGGACGGCAGAGAGGGATAGCTTGTCCAGCAAAGGGCTACCATTGAGTTTCAGACCGTACACATAGCCGTAATTGGCCATAATACCTGCATGGGGAAGAAAATCACTGCGGATAAGGTCGGTTTCTTGCCGTTTCAATTCGATTCTTTTTTGGAGAATAGCATATTCCGGACGTCCCGTATATCCGGCTGCACGGTCAATGCCGACAGCAGGGGAAAAATCAAGAGAATCCGTGGCAACGACCGGCGTAACAAGGCTGACGCCCATCACATGGCAAAGATTCATCCGCGACAGGCGAACGCCATTTTCCGCTTTTCGCAATTGCAGTTCGGCCTCGTTCACTTTCACCTGTACTTTCAACACGTCATTGCGGGGTTTCATCCCTTCGTCAAAGGCGTCCTGCACGTTACGCAGGAGTTCGGTCACCACTTGCCGGTAGATTTCCGCAAGTTTTACCAGTTCAGTGGTTTTAACAAAAGTCCAGTAGGCTTCGTCGGTCGTCACAATGATTTCGGAGCGGGTAAGTTGCCTGTTCAAGCCAGCCATTTCATGGCCTGTTTGCGACATTCTGCGTGCCGACCGTATTTTTCCTCCCGTGTAAAGCGGCTGTTCGACGCGAATCCCTGCCATATAGGAGCCGTTAAGTTTCAGCGCGATGTCCATGTCCGGGAAGTAAGCGTATTCCTTAAATACAGGCGTGCCGTCGGTATTATACACCGGCGTGCCGTCGGGGAATGTCAGGAAATTGGGTTGCAGTTCTCCGGTGGCAGGGTTGGGAACAAAGGTAGGCAGGTAGTTGCCCGTAAGTTTTTTGTTCATTTCTGCGTTGGAATACAGGTACTGTCCCGACATGGAGAGCTTCGGAAAATAATTCGCCTTGTAAGCTTTGGCGTCGCTGGCGGTTTTATCAAAAGTCAATGTGGCGACAGTCATAGCCTTGTTATGTTCCAGCGCCGTTGCACGGCACTGTTCGAGCGTCATTTTCTGCTGTTGCGCCGTTATGCGGCAAGCGGCGGCAGCAAGTAAAATGCAGAGGATGAATTTTCCTGTTGTCATGAGCGTACGGTTATTGTTTTACCTTAATTTTAAAAAAGACGGCGTACAGGATAGGGATGAACAGCAAGATGATGAGCGTCCCAAACAGCAAGCCCCCCATAATGGTTACCGCTCCCGAGCCGTACAAATCGTCGGTAATCAGGGGCAACATGCCGAGAATGGTGGTCAGTGACGCCATCATCACCGGTCGGAAACGGCTTGACGAACTGTCGAGCAAGGCTTTTAGCGGTTCTACTCCCTGCAATATCTGCAAGTTGATTTCATCCATCAGTACAATGCCGTTTTTCACCATCATGCCCGTCAGCCCCAACACGCCTACGATAGCGACAAAACCGAAGGCCTTGCCGGATATGAGCATGGCCACCGTCACCCCTACCATGATAAGGGGGATGCAACAAAAGATGATAATCGGCTTTTTATAATCCTTGAACAGCAGGAGGAGGATAGTGATGATGAGGATGACGCCCAGCGGAAGATTTTTGAACAGGTAATGGGTGGCCATTGAACTTGCCCTGTGTTCGCCTTCCCACCGGAAGGAATATCCTTTGGGCAAAGGGATCTGTTCAATCTCTTTGAGGATTTTTTGCCGGGCGTCTTCGGCGCTTACGCCGAACACCGGATTACACTGCGCCCGCATAGACCGTTGTCCGTTGTAACGTACCACCACCGGATCTTCCCATACGATCCTGACGCCTTTGGACGCCTGACTTAACGGAACAGTACGAAGAACAGACTCCAGCACTTCTTCCTCGCTTATTGCCCCCGTCATCAGTTCCTGAACGGTTTGCCGGTTGATGCCGTTCAGCAAGGGCGTCAGGCCGAATACGGGGATATGGTCAAGGTTTTCGATAGCATGGCCGTTCCTGTCTACGCATTTGAAATAGATATTCATTGGGGTATTGCCGTCGTAGAAAACGCTTACCGGAATACCTCCCGTCGCGGCAAGCAGCGATAATCCCACATCCTGCCGGCTCAGTCCGATATTGCGGGCTGCCGGCTGGTTATATTCCACCATGAACGTCGGCGTTGGCGGTTCCCAATCGGAGTTGATCAAGAAGATGTCGGAGCAGTTGCGCATGATTTCCTGCGCTTGAGCGGTGAGTTTCCGGAGTACCGCAGGATCGGGGCCGCTGAATTGCGCTTCGACAGGGTATTTCTTGTACATGAGGTTATAGCGTTTCAACCGTACATAGGCGTCGGGACAGGCGTTGGTGAGGTAGGCCTGTATTTCGGACATGCCGGCTTCCAATTTTTCGGACGATACAAAATCGACAATCAGTTCGCCGTAGGAGAGCGACGGGTCGGCCATGCTGCGCACCAGATTATAGCGGCTGGGAGTTCCCCCTATCGACGACACGACGTGGGCGACGTCGGGGCGTGCCATCAGATAATCTTCGATACGGCACAAATCCTGTTTCACACGTGCACTTTGTACGCCTTCCGGAAGTTTGTATTCGATGTACAACTGGTCGTAGTTCATATCCGGGAAAAAGCCCTGCGGCAACATTCGGTAAGCAAAGCCGCTGAGAACAATCAGGATAACGGCTATCGCAATGGATACGCTTTTGTGTCGCAGTCCCCATGTCAACGTTTTGCGCAGCATCCTGTAGGGGAACGACTCGAAAAGCGTTTTCCCCTCGGCCTGTGAAGCGTTTTTCAGCAGGAGTCCCGCATGGATAGGCACCTGTGTAATTGCAAGCAGCCAACTCAACAACAGGGAAACGGACAGTACGATGAAAAGGTCTCTGACGTATATGCCGGCAGTGTCGGGCGACAGGAAAATCGGCAAGAAGGCGAGGATAGCAATAAAGGTGGCCGCCAGCAAGGGAATGGCCGTTTTGCGACCGATGGCGGTGAGGGCTTCGGAACGCGGTTTCCCGCGTTTCAGGTCTACAAGGATACCGTCGATAATGACAATGGCATTGTCTACCAGCATTCCCATCGCAAGGATAAAGGCGCCGAGCGAAACGCGCTGCAACGTCCCGTTGAAAGCGTTCAATATCAGAAATGAACCGATAACTGAAATAACGAGGCTAAAGCCGATGATCACTCCGCTGCGAAAGCCCATCGTCAGCATCAGGACGAAAATGACAATAGCTACCGATTCAAGGAGATTCAGCATGAACGTGCCCAAAGCGTCATTGACACGGTCGGGCTGGAAGAAAACCTTGTGCAGTTTCATCCCGACAGGAAGGCGGTTTTGCTGCAACTGCGCCGCCAGTTTTTCCACTTGTCTGCCCAGCTTAGTGACGTCCGTACCGCCGAGCGCCGCGACGGAAATACCCAGCGCAGGCAGGCGGTCGTAACGTAATTCATTGCGAACGGGTTCTTCTATCTGCATTTGCACTTCGCCAATATCACGGAGGCGTAACTGGTCGTTTTCATGCCCTTGCAGCAAAAGACTGCCGATGTCTTCTACCGTCCCGTATTTGCCGTTCACTGTTACTCTGATCCGTTGCAAGCCGCTTTCGTAATAACCCGAATACATGGTCCTGTTCTGTCCGCTCAATGTGGACAATACTTCTGCCGGATGAACTCCCAAATGCGCCATCCGGTCTTCATACAATTTTATTTCGATGCACTTTTTCCGTTCCCCGTAGATATTTACACGCGCAATGCCTTCGATCGCCATCATTTCGCGTTGTATCAACTGTGCGTAATCGCTCATCTCCTTGTCGGAAAATCCGTCAGAGGTGAGAGCGTAAAACATGCCGTACACGTCGCCGAAGTCGTCCATCACGACGGAAACGCCTGCTCCTTCCGGCAGTTTGCCCTGTACGTCGTTCACCTTGCGCCGCAACATATCCCAATACTGTTCCACTTCCTTGTTGGGCACAAGAGTGGTCAGTTCCACCACAATCATCGACACATCATTCATCGAACGGCTTTGCACGGCGTAGACGCCTTTCATGGTGCGGATACTCTTTTCCAGCAGGTCGGTCACTTCCAATTCCACCTGATGCGCCGATGCGCCCGGATAAGCAGTCACCACCAATGCCTGTTTTACTTTTAATTCTGGGTCTTCCAGCTTACTCATATCGTAAAAGGCGTATGCCCCGCCGATCAACATCACCACAATCAGGAAATAAACCAGTTTGCGGTTGTCCAGCGCCCATTTTCCTGCGTCTGTCATAACACTCCTCCTGTATTGGAAGGCGACGGGGGCGGCAGCAGTTCCACTTTTTCCCCCTGCCGCAACGAATGGACGCCTGCCGATACTACCTGTTCGCCCGGTTGCAAGCCTTCGGATATGATGACGGTTCCGTCGGTAAGAATTTCCCGCAGTTTTACCACGCGGGAGCGGACAGCGCCAGCCTCGTACACCCACACGGAGGTCTTACCCTCTTCGCCGAACAGCGCCGTTACCGGAATGACTGTTGTGCAGGTTTCATCCGCCTTATAATGAATCGTCACCATTGCCGACATTCCCGGAGCAGGCGCTTCCCCGCCGGCGTCGCGCATCTTCAACCTCATTGCATACAACTGGTTGAGATTGGCTTTTCGAGTGATACCGATGAGATCAAGTGGAAATGATCGGCCGGAATAAGCGTCGATGGTACAGTCGAACGACTCAAAACGGTCGCGCCGGATAAAGTCGCTTGCCGAAATATTGATTTCGACTTCGGGCAAACCGGAACAGATCATGGAAATAACCGGTATTCCGGCGCCTGTGGTTTCGTCGGCGTCGAACAGTTTCTTCTGCACGAAACCGTCAAAAGGCGCACGAAGTTTGGTGTCGGCCAGCGCATTTTTGTGCGCCTCATATTTGGCGGTTATCTGGTTAAGCCCATACACTGCCTTGTCGTAATCGTTGGGCGTTACGCTGCCTTTGTTATAGAGCGCAATCACCCTGTCCGCTTCGGCTTTGATACGGCGGTATTCCGCTTCGGTTGCCGAAAGCTGTATCTGATAGTCGCGCGGGTCTATTTCGGCCAGCACTTGCCCTTTTTTGACGTACGCGCCTTCTTCCACTGTTATCTTCCGAATAGTGCCTGCAACCCTGAAAGCAAGGTTGACATCGGATGAAGGCCTTACCTTTCCCGGATAAACCTCCGTTTTCTGTTTGTTAATAGCATAAACCGTATCCGTTTTGACGGTACGAATTTCCGTCACGGGCGTCTGCTGCCGCGCACAGGCGCACAGGGAAAAAACAGCCGCAATGATAACTCCTGTATTTTTCATAAAAATCCTTTTAATACTAAATTTTAGCAAGATACAAAATTAAATTTAAAAATGAAAAGAGAAAAGAGAAAAGTTAATTCTTTTTTTGAGGCGCTATGAAAAACAATTCTTCTGACCTCCACGAATACACGAATGTAGAGGCGCACGGCGTGCG
>JAIRLS010000190.1 GCA_031259205.1 Bacteroidales bacterium
ACGGGTTGCAGACGACCGTCGGGAAGGTTTCGACAATGTGGAAACCGAAAATAAATAAAAGTTTAAAATAATATTTAAGTTTAATTTAAAACAGAGTAACTCAGGTACTTCAAAAAAAAATAGCCCCAAAACGCGGTTCATTCTTTTTTTGAGGCGCTAGGGGTCAGTGGACGGTTCCATCCATGTTTTATTTCCCGCTTTCTTCCTATCCATCTTAAAAGTCCTTTCAGGACGTTCCGCATTCTCCAAAGCGGATGCGCATTCAGACGCACGCCGTGCGTCTCTACATTCGTGCCTTCGCGCCTTCGCGCTATACCGGGGATAGAAGAATATTTATAGCGTCTCAAAAAAGGATTTAGCCCGCAACCCACAAATTTGTGCCGCCTGAAATATCCACGACGTCATTCCCTGTGCGACCATTTGAAATTCCCAAAAAAGGAGCAGCAGTTTTCAATGGTTTTTTCCATTGGGGTGAAATTAAAAGCGATGGTTTCCTCTACTTTTCGGCTTGAATAGCGGTTACAGCGGACGCTCGACTGCACGGTTTCTTTGGTCAATAGCGGTTTTTTGCCTGTACATCCGGCGATGATTCCCGCCAGCAGGCAGGCTACCCGCAAGGTACGGTATCCTACAGGTATGGAAGGCGCTTTGACCTTCATTTCTGCGGCTATCCGGGAGAAAAGGTCATAATAGCTCCAATTTTCCGCTGAAAGAATATACCGTTCGCCGTAGCGACCTTCTTCCATCAACCGGATCATACACCGGCTGACGTCGCGGACGTCCACAAACCCGTTGACGCCGGGCGGGTAAAACTTCATTCCCTTGGCGATCGTCGAAAAGAAAGCGGAACTGCCTTTTTCCCGGTCGGCAGGTCCCAAGATAATGGCAGGATTCACGATAACGGCCTGCAACCCTTCCGCTATTCCCCGCCATACCGCCATTTCCGATTTGAACTTGCTGTAAGAATAGGCGGATCGGCCTTTAGCGCTTTGCCATATATCGCTTTCCGTCACGGCCTGTCCGGTTTCACTGCGCCCCAACGCTCCTACGGAACTTACAAAACACAGGGGAACCCGTTGGGCAAGGCATGCGTTCACTATGTTGTCCGTTCCCCTGATATTGACGGCCAACAGTTGCGACTTTCCGCTCCCCTCGAAGGATACAACAGCGGCGCAGTGATACGCATGACTGCAACCGGCCACCTGCTCGCACAACGCCGCATAATCGAACAGACTGCCCTCTATCCATTCGATTTTTTCAAACAGGGCAGCCGCTTCGGAGGCGTAATGGCTGAAAACCCGCCGCACCTGCTGCGTGTGACTCGATACGCGCACGAGCGCCTTCACGCCGTAACCCTTCTGCAAAAGATCGAAAATCAGGTGTGAACCCACCAGACCGGTACCTCCGGTAACAAAAACCGTTTGTAATTTCATTCAACAAAAATACAAAGAAATCGTTATTCTTCGATTTTTTATTTATTTTTGTCGTTCACACAAACATTCAGCCATGAATAAAATACATGTCGGTTTAGCTTCATTCGGCATGTCGGGGAAAGTGTTTCATGCTCCGATACTGTCGCATCATGCCGGGTTTTGCCTTCATGCCGTCCTTGAACGCACGAAAAGCGAGTCCCGGAGATATTATCCCGAAGTCGTCGTTGTCCGGTCGCTGGAAGAGCTGCTTGCCGACGAGCGTACGGAACTGATCGTGGTCAATACGCCCGACGACACGCATTACGAACTGACGCGCAAAACGCTGGAAGCGGGAAAACATGCCATTGTAGAAAAGCCGTTCACACAGACGCTCGAACAGGGGGAAAAATTGGCAGAACTGGCTTATAAAAAAGGATTGATGCTGAGCGTCTTTCAAAACCGTCGCTGGGACGGCGATTTCCTTACGGTTCGCAAAGTGATCGACAGTCAGTTGCTGGGACGGCTGGTGGAATTTGAATCCAACTACATGCGTTTCCGTAACTATATCCAGCTTAACACGTGGAAAGAATCCGTCCTGCAAGGCATAGGCCTTTCCTACAATCTCGGTTCCCACATGATCGATCAGGCGCTGGTGCTGTTCGGTATGCCCGAAGCAGTTTGGGCGGATATCGACAGTCTGCGGGGTGGAAGCGAAATAGACGACTATTATCACATCCGACTGATTTATCCCGACATCAAAGTTACGCTCAAGGCGAGTTACCTTGTCCGCGAACAGGGTGCGCGTTATACCCTTCACGGTACGCAAGGGTCGTTTTTGAAATATGGGCTTGATCCGCAGGAAGAAGCGCTGAAACGGGGCGGTAACCCCGCCATGCCGGAATGGGGGCAGGAAAGCGAAGAATGGTGGGGCATACTGAACACCGAAACAGAAGGCTTGCACATCAAAGGAAAGATAGAAACCGTCGCCGGAAACTATGCGGCCTACTACGACAACATTTATCAGGTGTTAAGACACGACGCCGAACCGGAAGTCCAGCCGCAACAAGCCCTGAATGTTATCAAACTGATTGAGGCCGCCGTTGAGAGCAGCCGGAGCAAACAATGTGTCGAACTGTAATCTCCCTGCCGTGCCGGATCTGATATACAAAATCGGGATTGGCCTGATACCGGGCATAGGCGACATCATAGCCAAAAAGTTGATCGCCTACTGTGGAGGAGCGGAAGCCGTATTCCGCGAAAAAAAAGGCGCCCTGATGAAAATTCCGGGCATAGGCAAAGGACTGGCGCAGGCCATATCGCTACAGGACGTGCTGAAAAAGGCCGAAAAAGAAATAGACTTCATCCACCGACATAAAATAAGCTACGCTTATTATCTGGACGACAACTATCCGCGCCGGTTGACCAATTGCCCCGATTCGCCCGTCATTTTCTTCTACAAGGGCGCCGTCGATTTCAATCATCCGAAAATCGCAAGTATCGTAGGCACGCGGCAAGCCACTCCACATGGCAAAGATTTGTGCAACCGGCTGGTGGACGACTTGTGCCGGCGCAATCATCATCCGGTGATCGTTAGCGGGCTGGCGTATGGTATTGATATATGCGCCCATCGCGCGGCGTTGCGCAACCACCTGCCTACCATTGCCGTGCTGGGACACGGAATGTCGCAGATTTACCCCGCCGCCCATGCGGAAACAGCGCGTGAAATCGTCCGGGAAGGTGGCGCGCTGCTAACCGAATTTCTGAGCGACAGCCCTATCGACCGCAATAACTTTATACGCCGCAACCGGCTGATTGCCGGATTGTCGGATTTTACCGCAGTAGTAGAGTCCGGGCAAAAAGGCGGAGCGCTTGTCACCGCCGACATAGCCAATTCGTACAACCGCGACGTGTTCGCTTTTCCGGGACGCCTGTCCGACACGTATTCAGCCGGATGCAACTGGCTAATCAAAACCCATCGCGCCGCTCTGCTGCAATCCGTTGAAGATATCGAATATCTGATGAACTGGGATCGGGAAGTAGCCGGAGGAAAAACCGCTGCCCCCGTTCAACCGGAGATTTTCCCTCCTTTGTCGCCACAGGAAGAAAATGTACTGAAACGACTCAGGGAAATCAAGGAGAGCAGTATCGACGAACTGTGTTTCAGCCTTAAAATGCCGGTGAGCGAAGTATCCATCATCCTGCTGAACCTTGAACTGGCAGGAAGCGTGCGCAGTCTTCCCGGAAAGCTATATCAGGCAGTATAACGCATTTTGAGGCTACCTCTTTGTTGGGTGACGTCCATGTTTTATTGATATAAACTTTATCGGCAGATAATCACACGGATATAAATACCGCCAAGAGATTGCAAATACATGATACTCTACCAAAGAGGAAGGCGTTTCATCTGTAAAAAAACTTTTGGTAGTGATGTAAAAAGTATGCTACTTCATACAAAGCCGAAATTGATGTAAAAAAACGCGAGGTTAAAAGCTTTAAAATGGTTGAACAGTTTCTTTGAAAAACAGCAAGTTTTACGGAAAGCCCTGCGAATACGATGTCTCAGCC
>JAIRLS010000200.1 GCA_031259205.1 Bacteroidales bacterium
ACAAATACAATATAAAATCAATAACAGACCCAGAGAAAACTTAAATTTTTATTCACCAAAAGAAATTTTCTTCCTAAATTTGCAAAAGGCCGAGTTGCATTCAGTAGTTGAATCTACCAACGCGCCTTTTTTTATTCGTTTGTGTGTAATCTGATAATTTTATGTTATCTTTGCCGCCAGGTCATTTGCATATCAACAGTATTTTAAAACAATGAACAAAATTTTCTTTTTTGTTGCTGTTTCAGTCATTGCCTTTTCCTGCGGGCCGAAGCAGGAAACGATGGAAGCCCTGATAAAGGACAGGCTGGACAAATCGGTGCAACAGTATGAACTGATGGCGGCATCGCTGGCAGACCGTCCCGACAAGCTTCCCAGAACGATTGACGCCGAAGGGAAACTGCTAACCACCTCTTCATCCGGATGGGTAAGCGGGTTTGTGCCCGGCACTCTCTGGTATCTCTATCAGTACACCGGAAATCCGGCTTTACGGGCGTACGCCGAGAACTACACGGCACGGCTGGAAAAGGAAAAATACAACCGTGGCACCCACGATCTGGGATTTATGCTGTATTGCAGCTATGGCAACGGTTACCGCCTTACGGGCGATACGGCCTACCGCAACATTCTGCTGACAGGCGCCGAATCGCTGATAAGCCGCTTCAACCCGAAAACCGGATGCATCCGGTCGTGGGACAACAAAAAATGGCAGTATCCGGTAATCATCGACAACATGATGAATCTGGAACTGCTTTTTTGGGCGTCCAAAACATCCGGCGACCTTAAATACCGGGACATTTGCATCTCCCATGCCGACACCACCGTCAAAAACCATTTCCGTCCCGATTTCAGTTCCTGCCATGTCGTTTCCTACGATACCATCACCGGAAAGGTCGACAGGAAAAACACCCATCAGGGGTACAACGACGATTCGGCCTGGGGACGCGGACAGGCATGGGGGCTTTACGGATTTACCATGACCTACAGGGAAACCCTCAACCCGAAATATCTGGAACAGGCCAAACACATTGCCGGTTTCATTCTGAACCATCCCAACCTTCCGGCCGACAGGATTCCCTACTGGGACTTCAACGCGCCGGACATCCCCGACGCCAAGCGCGACGCCTCGGCAGGAGCAATCATCGCGTCGGCGCTCATCGAACTGAGCGGATACGTGGACGAAACACTGTCCAAGACATATCTGGAAACAGCAGAAACACAGATTCGCACGCTTTCTTCTCCCGAATATTTTGCGGAAAAAGGCGCCAACGGGAATTTTATCCTGAAACACTCCGTCGGACACCTGACAGGCCAATCGGAAGTGGATGTGCCGCTTACCTACGCCGATTATTATTACATTGAAGCGCTGCTACGTTATAAAAACCTGAAAAATGATGAATAATTTTTTGTTAAACGGAAAAATAGCGCTTGTTACAGGCGCTTCCTACGGAATAGGTTTCGCCATTGCAACAGCATTGCATCAGGCGGGAGCCACCATCGTATTCAACGACATCAAACCCGATCTGGTAGAAGCCGGAATAAAGGCATACCGGGAAAAAGGCATCGAAGCGCACGGATACGTTTGCGACGTTACGGACGAAACTGCCGTCAATGAATTAGTGAGCAAAATCGAAAAAGAAACAGGCGTTATCGATATATTAGTGAACAACGCCGGTATCATCAAGCGCATCCCCATGGTAGAAATGTCGGCGGCAGAGTTCCGGCAAGTGATCGACGTGGATCTGAACGCTCCTTTCATCGTTTCAAAAGCAGTCATTCCGGGGATGATTAAAAAAGGCGGCGGTAAAATCATCAACATCTGTTCGATGATGAGCGAACTGGGACGCGAAACCGTGGCCGCTTACGCAGCCGCAAAAGGCGGTTTGAAGATGCTCACCCGCAACATCGCTTCCGAATACGGGGAATACAACATCCAGTGCAACGGCATTGGCCCCGGATACATTGCCACGCCGCAAACAGCCCCCTTGCGCACCGACGGACACCCGTTCAACGCTTTTATCATGTCCAAAACGCCGGCCGCACGCTGGGGAACGCCGGAAGACCTTGCCGGGCCTGCCGTTTTCCTCGCCTCCAAAGCATCCGACTATGTCAACGGACATATCTTATATGTAGACGGCGGAATTTTAGCCTATCTCGGAAAAGCGCCCAAATAATCAGAATATACGCAAATGAAAATCAAATGGCTCTGTTTCGCATGTATGCTTCTGGCGGCGGTGTCCTGCCGGCAATCGCAAATCAGGGTAACGGTAAGCAATCCTTCCGGCCTCATGCAGGATAACATCATGGTGGAAATAGCATGGACGGATATTCTCGCCAAGCTTCCTTCCGCACAGCCTTCCCAACTGACCGTCCTCAACCTGAAAACAAACGAAGAACAAGCCTGTCAGGTGCTTTTTTCAGGCACGCCTTCTCCCGAAACATTCATCTTTCAGGTTACGCTTGCTGCACGGGAAACGGCGGGATTCATTATCAGAGAAGGCCTGCCGAAAACCTTTCCTGCCAAAACCTTCGGGCGGCACGTCCCCGAACGCAAGGACGACTTTGCGTGGGAAAACGACCGAATCGCCTTTCGCATGTACGGTCCGGCGCTTGCCAAAGAAAATCCGAGCAACGGCGTAGACCTCTGGCTGAAAAAAACAGAAAAAATGATTGTTAACCAGTTCTACAACGACGACCTGAAAAACGGAAAATCATACCACGTCGATCATGGCGAAGGACTGGACTGTTACAGCGTAGGCCATACGCTGGGAGCAGGCGGCATCGCCCCCTACGTTAACGACACCCTCTGGGTGGGTAACCACTACGCGACACAGGAAGTGCTGGACAACGGCCCGCTACGGACAACTTTCCGCCTGAAATATGACAACCTCCCGGTCGGGAAAAAAATCTTTTCCGAAGACCTCCTTATCTCACTGGATGCAGGATCGCAACTCAACAAAGCGACAGTATCGTTTGACGGCGATTTCACCACCATACAGGCAGCGGCAGGCATCTTCCTCCACCACCGGCAGGACGGCATTACCTTCGGCGATGCAAAGGAAGGATACATTACCTTCGGCGAAACAGCCACCTCCGACGCCGGCGTGCCCGCCGGAAGAAACTTTGTGGGAGTGGTGCTTCCGAAAATGACCGAATACAAAGAACACGACGGACACTTGCTGGCGCTGTCGCCCTGTGCCAAAGGCGAAAAACTGACCTGCTATTTCGGCGGAGGCTGGAATCAGTGGGGATTCGCCGACGACAAGGCATGGACAGACTACGTCGCCCGTTTCGCCGCCTGCCTGCAACACCCTCTGACCGTCACTTTGGAATAATCTTGACGGATCATGAACAGACGACATATTACCATCCTTTGGGTAGACGACGAAATAGACCTGCTCAAACCCCATATCCTGTTCCTGCAAAGCAAAGGATACCATGTAATTACCGCCACCAACGGACATGACGGCATCGAAATACTGTCAAAAAAAGATATAGACGTGGTTTTCCTCGACGAAAACATGGCAGGACTGACCGGACTGGAAACCCTCTCGGAGATGAAAACCGTCAATTCCGCCACTCCGGTAGTGATGATCACCAAAAGCGAAGAAGAAAACATCATGGATCAGGCCATCGGGTCGAAAATTGCAGATTACCTGATAAAACCCGTCAATCCGAACCAAATCCTGCATACTGTCAAGAAAATCACCGATTCATCAAGGTTGGTTACCGCACAAACCACTTCCCAATACCGATCCAAATTCATGCAATTGGGGCTGGAGATCAACTCGGCAGGAACTTTCGACGACTGGGTGGCCGTGTACCGGCAACTCGTTTATTGGGACATCGAACTGGAAAAACTGAACGACAAAAATATGTACGAAATTCTGCAAACGCAGAAAATCGACGCCAACAACAACTTCGCCCGTTTCATCCGCAACAGCTATGAAGGATGGTTCGGCAAACAAAGCGACCGGAAACCGCTAATGTCGCCCAACGTGCTGCGGCAAGAAGTGTTTCCGATGTTGAAGGAAAATAAGGTTGTCATGATCCTGATAGACAACCTTCGTTTCGACCAGTGGCAAGCCATCGCACCCGTCATCGGACAATATTACAGACCCGAAAAGGAAATGCTTTACTGTGCCATACTCCCCACCGTTACCCAGTATGCCCGTAATGCGCTTTTTTCCGGCCTGATGCCGCTGGGCATTTCACGGATTCATCCCGACCTTTGGGCAGATGAAGACGTGGACGAAGACAGCCATAACCTGTATGAACAGGAATTGCTGCGAAAACAACTGCAACGACTGGGACTTCCCTACTCCTTTTCCTACGAAAAAATCATCAACGAGCGACAAGGGAAAAAAGTGTCCGAAACGCTTCACGATTACCTTAACAGCGACTTGTCGGTGTTGGTTTACAATTTCATCGACACGCTGTCCCATGCACGGACAAACTTGGACATTCTCCGCGACTTGTCGGCTTCCGAATCGGGCTACCGTTCCGTTTCCCGTACATGGCTGGAACATTCGTCGCTGATGGACATCATCCGCCAGTCGGCGGAAGAAAAAGTGAAAATCGTCGTTACCACCGACCACGGCTCTCTCAACGTGTCCAATCCGGTGAAAGTGCTGGGCGACAGGGATAGCTCGACCAACCTGCGCTACAAACAGGGGAAAATGCTAAACTACGAGTCAAAAAACATCTTTCAGGTTCGCGATCCTGCCGCCATCCATCTCCCCAAACTCTCGGTAAGCAGCAGCTATATCTTCGCAACCGGCTACGACTACATGGTGTATCCCAAAAACTACAACCATTTCGTCAACCTGTACCGAAACACTTTCCAACACGGCGGCATATCGCTGGAAGAAATGATGGCGCCGCTGATTATCATGACGCCCAACGGAACAATATAAACCCAGCCAAAACGTAAAAAAATACCGTCGTTCCGGACGGATTCCGCTTCCCACAGGCGCCTGCACATACCCTGAAAAAAATGATTTTCCCCCTCCCCCATCCTGATATAATCGCGTATTCAAAAATAATTACTTTCCCTGTAAAAAACTTTTTTTTCGTATATGCTTGGAAGTCCCAGGTTTTTCATATAATTTTGTTTCAATTTTTAAAATTTAGAATAATAAAAAGAAAAGCATGAACCGTCATTTAAATATCCTCCCTGTCGCCTCCGGATCTCCTGCCGGAGAAAAATGGTACCTGTTGCCGCCGCCGGCAGACAAAAGGTATGCCGGGTCATGCAAGCCCTGCATCGAATATTTTGATACTTATTTCCGAACCCTATGAAAAACTTCATGGATGAAAATTTCCTGTTGAAAACGGATACCGCACAGGAACTGTACCACCGGCATGCGGCCGGTATGCCCATCATTGACTATCATTGCCATTTGGATCCGGCGATGATAGCCGGCGATCGCAAGTTCGACAATCTCGGACAGCTATGGCTGGAAGACGACCATTACAAATGGCGCGCCATGCGGACAAACGGCGTAGACCCCTGTTTCTGTTCGGCGGGGCAAGGCGTTTCCGACTGGGAAAAGTTTGAAAAATGGGCGGAAACCGTGCCCTATACCATGCGCAATCCGCTGTATCACTGGACGCATCTGGAATTGCGCCGCACATTCGGCGTGGATACCATCCTGACCCCGGCCACCGCAAAGGAAATTTTCGACGAATGTACTGCAAAACTCCGTACGCCCGAGTACAGTGCGCGCGGACTGATGAAAAAGTTCAACGTACAAGTGGTTTGCACCACCGATGATCCCGTCGACTCGCTCGAACACCATCTGGATTTGCAAAAAGAAGGCTTCGACATCAAGGTGTTGCCCACATGGCGCCCCGACAAAGCCATGGCAGTGGAAGACCCTGCTGCATACCGGAAATATCTCGAAAAACTGTCTGCCGTATCGGGCGTTGACATCCGCACCTACGACAATCTGCTGGAAGCCATGCAAAGACGACATGACTACTTCGCTTTCGCCGGTTGCAAACTGTCCGACCACGGTACGGAAGAATTTTATGCTGAAGATTTCTCCCACTCGGAAGTGGAAAACATTTTCAACAAAGTTTATTCCGGAAAAAAACCATCGCCGGCCGAAACAGCCGTTTTCAAATCGGCGCTGATGATGGAAGGCGCAAAAGCGGATCACGCCGCAGGCTGGACGCAACAGTTCCATTACGGTGTTATCCGCAATAACAACACACGCCTGTTCCGGCAATTGGGCGCAGATACCGGCTTCGACTCCATCAGCGACGCCAATGTAGCAAAAAACCTGTCCCGATTCCTCGATCGCTTAGACATCACAGATCAACTGGCAAAGACCATTCTCTACAACCTGAACCCGCGCGACAACGCTTTGATAGCAACGATGATCGGAAACTTTCAGGACGGCAGTATTGCCGGAAAAATGCAGTTCGGTTCGGGATGGTGGTTTCTCGACCAGAAATACGGCATGGAAGCCCAAATGAACACGCTGTCGTCGCTTGGCCTGTTGAGCCGTTTCGTAGGAATGCTTACCGATTCGCGCAGTTTCGTATCGTACACGCGACATGAATATTTCCGCCGCATCCTGTGCAACCTGCTGGGCAACGACGTGGAAAACGGCGAACTGCCCGCTTCTGAACTCCCCTTCCTCGGACAGTTAGTGGAAAACGTGTGCTACAACAATGCTCATACCTTTTTTAATTTCTAAAAACAGCTTAAACAATATCCATCCGTAAAGATGCAGAACAATAGACAAAAACACACTGTTGAGGAAATACAGACGCTTTTTGACAGCGACGTCGAACGTTTTTCCGATGAAACGACCGGTCAGACCAGTGCGGTTGACGCCGCGATCGTGTTGGACATGATTGAAGAATCGGCGGCACGGATGCAATCCGGTGCGAAATTTCTTTGCGATATCGGATGTGGAGGCGGGAATTTTTCGATTCGGATAGCAAGGCGTTTGCCGCAATTGCAAGTGACGCTGATTGATTTGAGCCGCTCAATGTTGGATCGTGCCTCGGCACGGTTGACGGCGGAGCATTTTCACGTCGAAAAAATCGTGCAAGGCGACATTCGTGAAATGTCGTTGGAACCAGAAAAATACGACTTGATCGTTGCCGGTGCGGTTTTGCATCATCTGCGAACGCAAGACGAATGGCGAACGGTTTTTGCCAAAATTTATCAATCCCTTTCGAGCGACGGTATGTTTTGGTATTGGGATCTGATTCGTCACGAGAACGATGAAATTCAAGCGATTCAGAAAAAACGTTATGCGGAATACCTTGTGGCGAAAGTCGGACGCGAACAACAGGAACGCACCTTTGAAATGATTGAGCGTTCCGACACGCCGGAAACGCCCGCATTTATTATTTTGACATTGCATGAACTCGGTTTCAGGAACATTGACATTTTGCACAAAAACGCAACTTTTTTGGCGCTTGCCGCAAGAAAGTAAAATATTTCCCTGCATAATATTAATCCAAACTAATTAATAAAGGTAAAAAATTTAGTATGATTTTCAAATAAAAATTGATAAAAGTTTTTCACAGGTGAATAATTTTTCATAGTTTTTTTTTTGTGTGTTTAAATGAACAGGTTGTTGTTTCTTTTCTTCCTTTTTGGGACGGCGGGTGTGATTGCTCAAAGCCCGCCGGTGCAAAAATTTACCGTCAGCGGGTATCTTCGCGACAGTCTTACTACGGAAAGCCTGATAAGCGCCACAGTGTACAACGGACAGGGTGGACAGGGCACGTCGTCCAACCGGTACGGCTTTTACAGCATCACCCTTCCGGCAGGAGATGTTCAACTGACGTATTCCTACGTTGGCTACACTCCCCGGTTACTTTCATTCAGCCTAAGCCGCGACACCGTGATCGATCTTTCTCTGAACGGGTCGATGTGGCTGGAAGAAGTCGAAATCACAGCCGGCACAATGCATCGAACACACGAAAGCACGCAAATGAGCGCCTTACACGTGCCGATAGCGCAGGTAAAATCCATCCCCGCCTTACTTGGTGAAACGGACGTATTAAAAGTGTTGCAGCTCATGCCCGGCATACAGTCGGGCGGTGAAGGCAGCAGCGGATTGTACGTGCGCGGCGGCGGTCCCGACCAGAACCTGATCCTGCTCGACGGCGTACCGGTGTACAATGCCTCGCACCTGTTCGGCTTTTTCTCGGTATTCAATGCCGACGCCATCAACCATGCGGAACTGCTCAAGGGCGGTTTCCCCGCCCGCTACGGAGGACGCGTGTCGTCGGTTATCGACATCAACATGAAGGAAGGCAACATGCAGAAGTTTCACGGCGAGGGATCGCTGGGACTTGTAGCGGCGCGGCTGATGCTCGAAGGGCCTGTCGTCAAGGACAAAACGTCGTTTGTCGTTTCCGCAAGACGCACTTACGTCGACCTGTTGGCGAGGCCGTTCATCAAAGCGACCAATACCGCCGAAACAAAAATGATGACAGGCTACTATTTCTACGACGTCACCGCCAAGATAAATCACAAAATATCCTCTAAAGATCGCATCTATCTGAGCGCCTACATGGGCGACGACAGATTTTATGCGGAAATGGAAGAAACAGCCTACGATTCCCGCTCCAAAGTACATTCTGGCCTGACATGGGGCAATATCACCGGCGCCTTCCGCTGGAATCACGTCTTCACCAGCCGGCTTTTCGGCAACACTACCCTTACCTACAGCCGTTACCGGATGAACATCTATTCGAAAGAATGGCAGACGATATCCGGCATTGAAGAATATTACGGAATGAACTACCTGTCGGGCATCAACGACTGGAGCGGACGCATCGCCTTCGACTATCTTCCTTCGCCCAACCACTACGTCCGTTTCGGCGGCAACCTGATCCGCCATACTTTCAACCCCGGTTCTATCGGTGTTACCTCCGAGCAAATCCCCCTCGACTTCGGCAGCGAAAAAATATATACCTGGGAATACGCCCTTTACGGAGAAGACGATATCCGCCTCTCCGACCGGCTGAAAGTCAATGCGGGATTGCGCTGGTCGGCCTTCAATGTGCGCGGACAATTCTATAACATGCTTCAGCCGCGTATCTCGGCACGCTATCTCCTGACGGACAAAATGTCCGCAAAAGCGTCCTATTCCCGCATGGCGCAATACATACACCTGCTTACCAATTCCAATCTCGGATTGCCCACCGACCTGTGGGTACCCGCCACCGACTTGCTACACCCGCAACGTTCCGACCAGATAGCCGTCGGATGGGCGTACGATTTCAAAGACGCCTGCGAACTAAGCCTCGAAGGATATTACAAAACCATGAAAAATGTGATCGAATACAAGGAAGGAGCATCGGTATTCGACGTGCACGACCGGTGGGAAGACAAAGTATTGCAGGGAGAAGGACGCGGATACGGCATGGAACTGTTTGCCCGGAAAAAAAACGGCACCTTCACCGGATGGATAGGCTACACGCTTTCATGGGCAGACCGCCATTTTGACGAATTGAACAGGGGCAAACGCTTCCGCTACAAATACGACCGCCGGCACGATGTGAGCATAGTGGCCGTCAAGCGCTTCGGAAACCGTGTGGAACTGTCGGGAGTATGGGTGTTCGGGTCGGGTAGTTGCATCACCGTGCCAGAAAGTATCTTCGACGCTTCGGATCCTTTCCAACCTAACACGCAACTTGACGTCATCGCCTACGGCGAGCGCAACGGCTACCGTATGGCGCCCTACCACCGCCTCGACCTTAGCGTCAGCCTTATCCGCAAAAAACGATGGGGCGAACGCAGTTGGATATTCAGCGTCTATAACGTCTATAACCGCAAAAATCCGTACTATATCGACATCGAATCCCGGACACAGCATCAAGGAAATGCGGCAAGTTCGATACGGGACGCCTACCGCAGCTATACGCAATACCGCTACATGCAGGTGAGTCTCTTCCCTGTCATCCCTTCCGTCAGCTATCATTTTAAATTCTAACCTCTTTTAAAATAAACATACAAAATGAATACCATGATGAAAATAGATGCCCTGTGCGCAAAAACAAAACTTACCTCCGGCAACATCAAAGCGTTCCTTTTTCCCGTACTGCTGTCGGCGTTCCCGTCATGCGAAAACATGATACAGTACATCGACATCGAAAATGACAACCGTCCGCCTTTGCTGGCAGTAAGCGCCGTCATCGACACATACGACGGCACTTTCAACATTTGCTTCACGGAAGCCCGCTCTCTGTCATCCTACAGCGACTGGCGTCCCGACAATGAAACCATCGTCCGCCGGGGCAGCATCACGCTCTATGAGGACGACCGCCTTCTCTTCCGCAAGGAAAGCGAAGGCAGCGGATTCGACATGTCCCTGAACGACGACCGTAGCGGCTACAGCTTCGAGAAAAGGCAACTCCCCTTCCGTGCAGGCAGCAGCTATCGGCTGGAACTCGACATTGAGGGTTATCCGCCGGCCTCTGCCGTCGCCGTAATGCCCGACGCGCCCCTCATTGAAAGCGCCGAAATAGATATGCAGCAAACAATAAAAAGCAACCGCCTCTATACGGTAGAACGGCTCGGAAACGCCGGCACAGGCTACCATTCCGAAATATTCCATCCGCTGAATGTACGCCTGACCGACAATTCTACGGAAAGGGATTATTACCTGATACGACAGCACATCCACACCACGCAATCCGGCAGCGACGATTATTCGTGGCCGACGGTTATCGCCATCAGCAACAAGGCCATCATTCAGGACAATCCCGACATGGAAACGGTGAACTTCCTCGGAGGCGAAGAAGCCGACGTGTTTATTTTCGATTGTATATTGTTGTCCGACATGTCCTTTGCCAACACCACCGGCCTTGTCGATTTACTGACAATACCCGAAATCTCCGGATGGAAAACGCCCCTGCCCTGCGAAAACCCCATGCTTACCACCTCTCTCCTTCTCGTTTCGCACCTCTCGCAGGAAACGTTCGCATACTACCGCAGTCTGGTGTTGCAGAACAACGGCGTCGGATTCTTTACCGAACCCGTATCCATTGTGTCGAACATCGAAAACGGTTACGGCTGTTTTTCCGCTCTCAACACGGTAAGCAAAAGCATCGCCGAGGCGTACTTCTGCGAAGGCTTCTACCTGCCGAACGGGTTTTAGTTCCACTGTCCTCTGCTATTACTTCGCCAAGCCGGCACATGCGTTTGCATAATCGCCTTATGACCATGCGTGTGTATGGGCAAGATTGCA